>NZ_JBAGJZ010000005.1:0-231790 GCF_037034285.1 Streptomyces tyrfis
GCCTTTATGGCACGGGGCTTCCTTGCGTTATGGGATGTTCTCCTCCGATCGCTCCCGACCGGACGTCCGTTGGGCCCGGCTCGCCCAGCCGGCCGCGGCAGCGGCTTCGCCGGCCGGGGAGGGGCGGCGAAGCAGGCGGGGAACCGGGGTGAAGGTACGTGGGGAACCGGAGCGAAGGTATGTCAGGAACTTCTGTGGCCAATGGTTCTGAGCACCCCTGAGTTCAGGGTATGCTTTACTCGTTGCCACAGCGCAGCAGGCCCCAATAGCTCAGTCGGTAGAGCGTCTCCATGGTAAGGAGAAGGTCTGCGGTTCGATTCCGCATTGGGGCTCAGGTATAAGAAAGGCCCTCGTCACTCGACGAGGGCCTTTCGCTTGTTCGGAGCCGGCATGTCCACTCGGGTGCCGCGGACGGCTTCCGTCCCGTGACGTGTGGTCGGGCGGGCGAAGTGTGGTCAGGCGGCGGGCGGTTCGGGTACGCGCATGGCGAGGATGGCCATGTCGTCCGACGCGGGCTCTGCGGCGAAGCGCTCGACCGCACGCAGGATGCGTGCGGCCACCGCGCCGGCCGTCAGGCCCGTACAGGTGGACAGGACGTCGGCCAGGCCGTCGTCGCCCAGCATGCGGGTGCCCTCGCGGCGTTCCGTGACGCCGTCCGTCACGCACAGCAGGACGTCGCCCGGATCGAGCGTCACCGTCTGCTCGTACAGGTCGAGATCCTCCATGACGCCCAGCAGCGGCTGCGGTTCGGCCGCGGCCTCGACCGAGCCGTCCTGGCGCAGGCGCAGCGGCAGCGGATGGCCCGCGCAGACCACCTTCAGCAGCGCGCTGCCGTCCCCCTGGGGCCACAGCTCGCCGTAGAGCAGGGTCAGGAAGCGGCTCCGGGCGCCCTCGTCCAGAATGGCCGCGTTGAGGCGCTCCAGCACCGCGGGGCCGCCGAAGCCCTCGCGGGCGAGGAGGCGCAGGGCGTGACGGGCCAGGCCCGTGACGGCCGCGGCCTCCGGGCCCGTACCACAGACGTCACCGATGGCGAAGCCGTACGCGCCGTCGCGGATCGGGAAGACGTCGTAGAAGTCGCCGCCGACCTCGTTGCCCTCGCCCGCCGCGCGGTAGATGACCTCGATCTCGACATTGGGGACCTCGGGCAGCTCCGGCGGCAGCAGACTCCGCTGGAGGGACTGGCTGATCGCCATGCGCTCCGAATAGAGGCGGGCGTTGTCCAGGGCCAGCGCGGCACGCCGCGACAAGTCCTCGGCCAGTTCCAGGCTCTCCTGGCGGAAATGGTCGTCCGAGGGCTTTCCGAGCGTGAGCATGCCGATGACCCGGTTGCGGGCGACCAGCGGCAGCACCACCGTTTCTCCGCCCACCGCCGCCGCGGTGGCGAGCGTCGTGCCGATCCCGGGGCCCGGCCCGCCCGGCTCGGACAGGCCGAGGGTGCGCATCGAGGTGCGCAGGGCCGCCTGATGGGCCGCCTCCGACGGGGCGGGCCAGATCCGGGCGCCGGGCGTCGGCACGGGGTCCGGCGGGGCGATCCGGGAGAGCAGGGCCTTGAGTCCGTCGATGCGCTCCTCGTCCTCGTGCAGCACATACGACAGGTACGGCTCCGAGATCTGGTCGGCGATCGTGTAGACGGCGCACCAGGTGGCCAGCGTCGGCACCGTCATCTGCGCCATCAGCGCCAGTGTCTGGTCCCGGTCCAGGGTGCCCGCGAGCAGGTCGGACGCCTCGACGAGGAAGGAGAGCGAGCCGCGGCGCAGCCGCTCCAGCTCGCCCAGCCGGGCCGACTCGACGGCCAGCGCGATGCGGTCGGCGGCGAACTGCAGACGCAGCGCCTCCTCGTTGGTGTACCGGCCCGCAGCCTCCGCGGCGACGCCCAACGAGCCCGTCAGACGGCCCTCGACCTTCAGCGGCACCGTGACCACGGACCGCATCCCCGTGCCGCCGAGCAGCGGGACCGCGCCGGGGACCATGTCCAGGTCCTCGTGGACGGCGGGCATCCGGGCGGAGCCGTAGCGTCCGGTCCCGGCCTCGACCGGGACCCGGGCGAAACGCTGGCGGGCGGAGGGCAGGCCGGTCGTGGCCCGCACCTCCAGCTCCGTCTCGTCGTCCGTGGCCAGGAGCAGGAACGCCGCGTCCGCGTCGAGCATGTCGCGGGCCCGCTCCACCGTGCGCTGGAGCAGGCCGTCCAGGTCGTCGGGGGCGGGGGAGCCGATGAAGATCTCGAACGGGTCCGTCTTGCGGCCCTCGGCGCTCGCGTCGGAGACCGGGGCGCGGGGCGGGGACTGGAGGACCGCGCGCTCGTAGTCCCGCACCAGCAGGCAGACCGTCGACGGCTCGCCGTGCGGATCGCGGACCCGCAGATGCGAGGCGTACACCGGGATGGTGCGGCCGTCGGCGCCCCGGATCCCGTAGCTGCCCTCCCAGCGCGAGAGCCGCAGGGCCTCCGCGATGCCGGTGTTGGTGCCCGGAGTCTGCGGCCAGGCCGTGAAGTCCGTGAGCTGCTTTCCCACGACCTGGTCCGGGGCGTGGCCGAAGAGGTACGCGGCGTCTTCGTTCCAGGCGGTCACCGAGCCGGCTCCGTCGGTTTGGACGACGGCCACCCGGACCCGCTCGTCGGCGACCGGGAGCAGCCCCACCGGGAGCTCCGGGCCGGCAGAGCGGATGCCCACCGGGCGTTCGGGAAGATCCAGCTGGAACCAGACGTGCTTGTGGGCGGGGGAGTACTCGACGCCCCAGCGGGAGGCCAGCGACGCGCAGAGCAGCAGCCCCCGGCCGTTCTCCCGGTCCGGGCCGGCGAAACCCGGCCCCGGGCGCTGGAGCGGCACCTCGCGCTCCGGGTAGTGGTCGGAGACCTCGATACGGACGCCGTCCTCCGTGCGCAGACAGAGCACGTCCGCGGTGGTCCCGGCGTGCACGACCGCGTTCGTCACGAGTTCGCTGGTGAGCACGACGGCGTCGTCGACGACGTCCGTGTACCCCCAGCCCTGGAGGGTGTCCCGGACGAAGGCGCGGGCGGTCGCGACGGAGCGCCCGACCGGTTCGAAGGTGGCGGCCGCGCGCGCGGTGATCACAGCACTCCCCATGTGGTGTCTCGTCGCTTCCCCGAGTCGTGTGCCCGTTTCTCGCCGCTTCGATTCGCCTAGCCAGGCTAGACGCTCGCTCCCGGCACCGGGTACACGAGGTCCGACTTCGAGCAGTAACGGCCAGGAACCGGCATGTGAGCGGACAAGTACGGGCTTTCCGACAGGACGGATCGCGACAACAGCGGGAGGCCGCACGTCGATCCGGTCGAGCCTGGTACGTTTCAACGATTTGACGTCCGCATGGTCACCCGTCGACGGTGGGCAGTGGCGGTGAGCCAATCAGGAACTGGGCAAGCTCCCAGTCAGGACCCGAGCGAAACGGTCAACCCCTGCGGGAGGGACACGGTGGAGTCTGGCGTGGCGGCGCGGGGATCACGAACGCGCACAAAAGGCGGACAGCCCGTGAGGAAGAAGCGCAATGCGACCATCGACGTCGACGCGGCGGCGCTCAACAGACTGCTGGCGGGACTCGTGGCGATGCGCGACGGGAACTTCCGCCGGCGCCTGACCGTCTCGGGCGACAGTGTGATGGCGGAGATCGCGGCGGTGTTCAACGAGGTCGCCGACCGCAATCTCCACCTCACCGGCGAGCTGGCCCGGGTGAGGCGCGTCGTCGGACGTGAGGGGAAGCTCACCGAGCGGCTGGAGACGGGGGCCTGCGAGGGCTCCTGGGCCGCCGCCATCGACGCCTCCAACGAGCTGGTCGACGACCTGGCCCGCCCGGTCTCGGAGGTCGGGCGGGTGCTGTCCGCGGTGGCCGACGGCGATCTCGAACAGCGGATGGAGCTGCGGTCGCACACGGCCGACGGAACGGTGCGCCCGCTGCGCGGCGAGTTCCTGAAGGTCGCCCGCACGGTCAACAACCTGGTCGACCAGCTCTCGGCGTTCACCGAGCAGGTGACCAGGGTCGCGGTCGAGGTGGGGACCGAGGGCAAGCTGGGCGGCCAGGCCCAGGTGCGCGGGATGTCCGGGTCGTGGAAGGACCTCACGGACTCCGTGAACACCATGGCGTACCGGCTGACCGCCCAGGTCCGGGACATCGCCCTGGTCACGACGGCGGTCGCCAAGGGCGATCTGTCGCGGAAGGTCACCGTCCATGTGGCCGGCGAGATGCTGCAGCTGAAGAACACCGTGAACACGATGGTCGACCAGCTGTCGTCGTTCTCCTCCGAGGTGACCCGGGTCGCCCGCGAGGTGGGCACGGAGGGCATCCTCGGCGGTCAGGCGCAGGTGCCCGGCGTCGCCGGGGTGTGGAAGGACCTCACCGACTCGGTCAACACGATGGCCGGGAACCTGACCTCCCAGGTGCGCGGGATCGCCGAGGTGACCACGGCCGTCGCCAACGGCGACCTGTCGCAGAAGGTGACGGTGAGCGCGCGCGGCGAGGTCGCCCAGCTGGCCGAGACCATCAACCAGATGACCGAGACGCTGCGGACCTTCGCGGACGAGGTCACCCGGGTGGCCAGCGAGATCGGCGGCGAGGGGCTGCTCGGCGGTCAGGCGCAGGTGCCGGGCGCCGCCGGGACCTGGAAGGACCTCACCGACTCGGTGAACACGGTCTTCCGGAACCTGACCACGCAGGTCCGCGACATCGCGCAGGTCACCACGGCGGTGGCCAGCGGAGACCTGTCTCAGAAGGTCACGGTCGACGTGGCCGGCGAGATGCTGGAGCTGAAGAACACCGTCAACACGATGGTCGACCAGCTGCAGTCCTTCGGTTCGGAAGTGACCCGGGTGGCCCGGGAGGTCGGCGTCGAGGGCCGGCTGGGCGGCCAGGCCGAGGTGCCGGGCGCGGCGGGCACCTGGAAGGACCTCACCGACTCGGTGAACACCGCGTTCCGGAACCTCACGGGCCAGGTCCGCGACATCGCGCAGGTGACGACCGCGGTCGCCAACGGCGACCTGTCCCAGAAGGTCACGGTCGACGTCGCGGGCGAGATGCTGGAGCTGAAGAACACCGTCAACACGATGGTGGCGCAGCTCTCCTCGTTCGCCGACCAGGTCACGCGGATGGCGCGGGACGTGGGCACCGAGGGCCGGCTGGGCGGTCAGGCGCGGGTCGACGGCGTCTCCGGCACCTGGAAGGAGCTCACCGACTCCGTCAACTTCATGGCCGGGAACCTGACCTCCCAGGTGCGGGAGATCGCCCAGGTGACGACGGCGGTGGCGCGCGGGGACCTGTCGCAGAAGATCGACGTGGACGCCCGCGGCGAGATCCTGGAACTCAAGAACACCATCAACACCATGGTCGACCAGCTCTCCGCCTTCGCGGACCAGGTGACCAGGGTCGCCCGCGAGGTGGGTACGGACGGGCGGCTCGGCGGCCAGGCCCAGGTGCCCGGGGTGGCCGGGGTGTGGCGCGATCTGACCGACTCGGTGAACGGCATGGCCGGCAACCTCACCGACCAGGTCCGCAGCATCGCCCAGGTCGCCACGGCGGTGGCGCGCGGCGATCTGTCGCAGAAGATCGACGTGGACGCCCGGGGCGAGATCCTGGAACTCAAGAACACCCTGAACACGATGGTGGACCAGCTCTCGAACTTCGCCGAGCAGGTGACCCGGGTCGCCCGCGAGGTGGGCACGGAGGGCATGCTCGGCGGCCAGGCCGAGGTGCAGGGTGTGTCCGGCACGTGGAAGGACCTCACCCAGTCCGTCAACGGCATGGCGAACAACCTGACCCTCCAGGTCCGCAACATCGCCGAGGTCACCACCGCGGTCGCCAACGGCGACCTCTCCAAGAAGATCACCGTCGACGCCAAGGGCGAGATCCTCGAACTCGTCACGACCGTCAACACCATGGTCGACCAGCTGCTCAACTTCGCCGACGAGGTGACGCGCGTCGCCCGCGAGGTGGGGACCGAGGGCATCCTCGGCGGCCAGGCCCGGGTGCGCGGGGCGACCGGCATCTGGAAGGACCTCAGCGACAACGTCAACCTGATGGCCAACAACCTGACCAGCCAGGTGCGGAACATCTCCCGGGTCTCGTCCGCCGTCGCCAACGGGGACCTGACGAAGAAGGTCACCGTGGAGGCGCGCGGCGAGGTCGCCGAACTCGCCGACACCGTCAACACGATGGTGACGACGCTGTCCTCGTTCGCCGACGAGGTGACGCGCGTCGCCCGCGAGGTGGGCACCGAGGGCGAACTGGGCGGCCAGGCCCGCGTGCCGGGGGTGTCCGGCACCTGGAAGGACCTCACCGAGTCCGTGAACTCGATGGCGTCCAACCTGACCGGTCAGGTCCGGCAGATCGCCGCCGTCACCACGGCCATCGCCAGGGGCGACCTCACCAAGAAGATCGACATCGACGCCCGGGGCGAGATCCTGGAGCTGAAGGACACCATCAACACCATGGTCGACCAGCTCTCCTCGTTCGCCGAGCAGGTGACCAGGGTGGCCCGCGAGGTGGGCACCGAGGGCCAGCTGGGCGGTCAGGCCCGGGTCCGGGACGTCGACGGCACCTGGCGCGACCTCACCGAGTCGGTGAACGAGATGGCCGGCAACCTCACCCGCCAGGTGCGGGCCATCGCCGCCGTCGCCACCGCGGTGACCCGGGGCGACCTCAACCTCAAGGTCGACGTCGACGCGGCCGGCGAGATCCAGGCCCTGCAGGACAACATCAACACGATGATCGCCAACCTGCGCGACACCACGGCCACCAACAAGGAGCAGGACTGGCTCAAGGGCAACCTCGCCCGGATCTCCGGCCTGATGCAGGGGCGGCGCGATCTGGACGACGTGGCCTCGCTGATCATGAGCGAGCTGACCCCGGTCGTCTCCGCGCAGCACGGCGCGTTCTTCCTGGCCGTGCCGACCGGGGACAGCGACACGGTGGGCGTCGACGGCGACGAGGACGGCTCGTACGAGCTGTGCATGAGAGGCAGCTACGGGTACTCGGCCGGGTCGATGCCGACCACCTTCCGGCCCGGCGAGACGCTCATCGGGACGGCGGCGGAGGAGAAGCGGACCATCCAGGTGGACAACGTCCCGCCGGGGTACCTGAAGATCTCCTCCGGGCTCGGCGAGGCGCCCCCCGCGCATGTGATCGTGCTGCCGGTGCTCTTCGAGGGCAAGGTCCTCGGCGTGATCGAACTGGCCTCCTTCCAGCCGTTCACCCAGATCCAGCGGGACTTCCTCAACCAGCTCGCCGAGATGATCGCGACGAGCGTCAACACCATCAGCGTCAACACGAAGACCGAGAAGCTCCTTGAGCAGTCGCAGCAGCTCGCCGAACAACTGCGGGACCGGTCCATGGAGTTGGAGAACCGGCAGGAGGCGCTCGAGGCGTCCAACGCCGAACTGGAGGAGAAGGCCGCGCTGCTGGCCCGGCAGAACCGCGACATCGAGGTCAAGAACACCGAGATCGAGGACGCCCGGCAGGTCCTGGAGGAGCGTGCCGAACAGCTCGCGGTCTCCATGCGCTACAAGTCCGAGTTCCTGGCGAACATGTCGCACGAGCTGCGCACCCCGCTCAACTCGCTGCTCATTCTCGCCAAGTTGCTGGCGGACAACGCCGAGGGCAATCTCTCGCCGAAGCAGGTGGAGTTCGCGGAGACGATCCACGGGGCCGGTTCCGACCTGCTCCAGCTGATCAACGACATCCTCGATCTCACGAAGGTCGAGGCGGGCAAGATGGACGTCAGCCCGACCCGGATCGCGCTGGTCCAGCTGGTCGACTACGTGGAGGCGACGTTCCGGCCGCTCACCGCGGAGAAGGGGCTCGACTTCTCCGTACGGGTCTCGCCGGAACTGCCCGCGACGCTGCACACGGACGAGCAGAGGCTGCTCCAGGTGCTGCGCAACCTCCTTTCCAACGCGGTGAAGTTCACCGACAGCGGGGCGGTCGAGCTGGTGATCCGGCTCGCCACCGAGGACGTGCCGAACGCCATCCGCGAGCAGCTCCTGGAGGCCGGTTCGCTGCGTGACGCGGACGCCGAACTGATCGCCTTCTCCGTCACCGACACCGGGATCGGGATCGCGGCCAGCAAGATGCTGGTGATCTTCGAGGCGTTCAAGCAGGCGGACGGCACCACCAGCCGCAAGTACGGCGGCACGGGCCTGGGCCTGTCCATCAGCCGGGAGATCGCCCGGCTGCTGGGCGGTGAGATCCACGCGGCTAGCGAGCCGGGACGCGGCTCGACGTTCACGCTGTATCTGCCGCTGCATCCGAACCAGGTGCCGCCGCAGGGCACTTCGCCGAACGGCCCGGAGGGCGCCGAGACACCGGGGGCCGCGGCCGAGGAGGCGTCGTTCCCGCCGGCCGTCGCCGGGGCCGAGCCGGGGGCCGCCGCGCACGACGCGGACGGGTCCGGCGGAGCCGCCCCGTACCGCCGCCAGGCCCTCGGCGGCGCGGAACGGCGGCCGGCGCTGCCGTCCCGCGCCTCCGCCACGGGCACAACCGGGCAGGAACCGTGGGTTCCGGAGGGCGGGCAGGCGCCGGAGGCCCGCAGACCGCTGCGGTTCCGCGGCGAGAAGGTGCTGATCGTCGACGACGACATCCGCAACGTCTTCGCGCTCACCAGCGTGCTGGAGCAGCACGGCCTGTCGGTGCTGTACGCCGAGAACGGCCGGGTCGGCATCGAAGTCCTTGAACAGCACGACGATGTGACGGTCGTGCTGATGGACATCATGATGCCGGAGATGGACGGCTACGCCACGACGGCGGCGATCCGCCGGATGCCGCAGTTCGCCGGGCTGCCGATCGTCGCGCTGACCGCGAAGGCCATGAAGGGCGACCGGGAAAAGGCGATCGAATCCGGTGCTTCCGACTATGTCACGAAGCCCGTCGACCCTGATCACCTTCTTTCCGTAATGGAGCAGTGGATGCGCGAAGAGTGATCATCAAGGGAACAGAATTGCGATGAGTTGATGATCGGTCAGGCGTGCGGAATGTGGGGGCCGGGCACGGGAACCTTCCCGCCCGCTCCCGCGTTTTCGCTGTGTGCACAGTGACATCGCGGTGACAGGGTGTGGTGACGGACACGGTGCGGCTACCATGACCGGCACAAGGACGGACGGCGTAAGGGAGTCGTCCCCTGGGGCGGCGCCCGGTGCAATTCCGGGGCGAGGAGGACGGGCCATGGTGCAGAAGGCCAAGATCCTCCTGGTCGATGACCGGCCGGAGAATCTGCTGGCGCTGGAGGCCATCCTCTCTGCGCTCGATCAGACGCTGGTACGGGCATCGTCAGGGGAGGAAGCGCTCAAAGCGCTGCTCACGGACGACTTCGCGGTCATTCTGCTGGACGTCCAGATGCCAGGCATGGACGGTTTCGAAACCGCCGCGCACATCAAGCGACGGGAACGCACCCGGGACATCCCGATCATCTTCCTCACCGCGATCAATCATGGTCCGCACCACACCTTCAGGGGATACGCGGCGGGCGCGGTGGACTACATCTCGAAGCCGTTCGATCCGTGGGTGCTGCGGGCGAAGGTCACGGTCTTCGTCGATCTCTACATGAAGAACTGCAAGCTGCGCGAGCAGGCGGCGTTGCTTCGGCTCCAGCTGGAGGGCGACGCCGAGACAGGCGCGGGTGGGGAGCCCGCCGGGCTGCTGGCCGAGCTCTCGGCGCGGCTCGCCGCCGTCGAGGAGCAGGCCGAGGCGCTCTCCAAACAGCTCGACGACGAGTCGGCGGACGCGGCGGCCGTGGCCACCGCCGCCCATCTGGAACGCAAGCTGACCGGCCTGCGCCGGGCGCTCGACGCGCTGGAGCCCGGCACCGGAAGCGGCGCGGCCGCCCTTCCCTCCTAAGGGCTGTCCCGTAATCCCTGGCGGGCGCGCGACGACGGCTACGGCACCTCGCCGCGTTGTCGGAACGGCCCGGCGCCCTCCTGCGTAGCGCACCGGGGCCGGGAGCACGCCGCCCGAGGGCCGGTGCGAGGGGGCGGGCCGCGGGGGCCGTCGCCGTGCCGGTCCGGGGCGTACGACCCGGGGCGGGCCGCGGGGCGACTTCCCGCGCGGGGAGCGGCCGTAGCCCGGGGTGTCGGTCAACTGCCGCACAGCACGGCGCGCCCGACGGGCCGTCACCCGGCGCGCCACGTCGCACGCCGTCGTGAGCGTGTGTCAGTTTCCGGCCTCCGCGCAGCGACACGGTTGGGTGAAGCGGCGGGCACACGTGTTCACCGCCGCCGACACAGGTAACCTCGGCATCATGGCCTCACGTACGTCCGGCAAGGGTTCCCAGGGCACGGCGGGCACCGCGAAGGGCGCCGGCCGTACCGCGGGGACCGCCAAGAAACCCGTGCCGGCCAAGAAAGCCGCGCCCGCCAGGAAGCCCGCGGCGAAGCCCGCCGCGAAGAAGGCCGCGCCCGCGCGCAGGCCGCCCGCCAAGAAGGCGGCGGCGAAGAAGGCGGCCGCGCCCCGCCCGGCGCCGTCGCCCACCGGCGGCGTCTACCGTCTGGCGCGCGCCGTCTGGCTCGGCGTCGCCCACGCCGTCGGCGCGATGTTCCGCGGCGTGGGACGCGGCGCGAAGGGGCTCGACCCCGCGCACCGCAAGGACGGCCTGGCGCTGCTGCTGCTGGGCCTCGCGCTGGTCGTCGCCGCCGGCACCTGGTCCAATCTGCGCGGACCCGTCGGCGACCTCGTGGAGATGCTCGTCACCGGGGCCTTCGGCCGGCTCGACCTGCTCGTGCCGATACTGCTCGGCGTCATCGCCGTGCGGCTGATCCGGCACCCGGAGCGGCCCGAGGCCAACGGACGCATCGTCATCGGGCTCTCCGCCCTCGTCGTCGGCGTGCTGGGGCAGGTCCACATCGCGTGCGGATCGCCCGGCCGGAACGACGGCACGACGGCCATGCAGGACGCGGGCGGGCTCATCGGCTGGGCCGCCTCCAAGCCGTTGGTCTACACCATGGGCGAGGTCCTCGCCGTACCGCTGCTGCTGCTGCTGACCGTCTTCGGGCTGCTCGTCGTCACCGCCACCCCGGTCAACGCCATTCCGCAGCGGTTGCGGCTGCTCGGCACCAAGCTGGGCGTCCTCGACCCGCCGCACGACCCGGAGGACGAGGAGAACGACGACGAGCGCTACGAGGAGCAGTGGCGCGAGGCCCTGCCCGCCCGCTCCCGCCGCTCGCCCGCCCGTCGCCCGGGCGCCCCCGCAGAATTCGACCCGGAGCAGGCGGAGGTCGAGGCGCTCTCCCGGCGCCGGGCGCCCCGCAGGTCCTCCGCGCAGTCCTCGGCGGACCGCGGCATGGACCCGGTGGACGTCGCCGCCGCGGCGGCCGCCGCGCTCGACGGGGCCGTGCTCAACGGCATGCCGCCCTCGCCGGTCGTCGCCGACCTCACCCAGCGCATCGCCGCCGAGCGCGAGCGTCCGGCCCCGCCGGTCCCGGGGGCCAGGGCGGGGGAACCCGCCGCAGGTGCGGGCCGGCCCCAGAAGCCCGGGGTGCCGGCGGGCGCCGTGCCCGACCTGACGAAGCCCGCCCCCGACCGGTCGCAGTCCGAGCCGCTGCCGGCCCGCGCCGAGCAGCTCCAGCTGTCCGGGGACATCACCTACTCCCTGCCCTCGCTCGACCTGCTGGAGCGCGGCGGACCGGGCAAGACCCGCAGCGCCGCCAACGACGCGATCGTCGCGGCCCTGACGAACGTCTTCACCGAGTTCAAGGTCGACGCCGCCGTCACCGGCTTCACCCGGGGGCCGACGGTCACCCGCTACGAGGTCGAGCTGGGCCCCGCCGTGAAGGTCGAGCGGATCACCGCCCTCGCCAAGAACATCGCGTACGCCGTGGCCAGCCCCGACGTCCGGATCATCTCCCCGATCCCGGGCAAGTCGGCGGTGGGCATCGAGATCCCCAACACCGACCGCGAGATGGTCAACCTCGGGGACGTGCTGCGCCTCGCGGACGCCGCCGAGGACGACCACCCGATGCTGGTCGCGCTCGGCAAGGACGTCGAGGGCGGCTACGTCATGGCCAACCTGGCGAAGATGCCGCACGTGCTGGTGGCCGGGGCGACCGGGTCCGGCAAGTCGTCCTGCATCAACTGCCTGATCACCTCGATCATGGTCCGGGCGACCCCGGAGGACGTCCGCATGGTGCTGGTCGACCCCAAGCGCGTCGAGCTGACCGCGTACGAGGGCATCCCGCACCTGATCACGCCGATCATCACCAACCCCAAGCGCGCCGCCGAGGCCCTCCAGTGGGTCGTGCGGGAGATGGACCTCCGGTACGACGACCTCGCCGCCTTCGGCTACCGGCACATCGACGACTTCAACCAGGCCGTGCGCGACGGCAAGGTCAAGCCGCCGGAGGGCAGCGAGCGGGAGCTGTCGCCCTACCCGTACCTGCTGGTGATCGTCGACGAGCTGGCCGACCTGATGATGGTGGCGCCGCGCGACGTGGAGGACGCCATCGTCCGCATCACCCAATTGGCCCGCGCCGCCGGCATCCATCTGGTGCTCGCGACGCAGCGGCCCTCGGTCGACGTCGTCACGGGTCTGATCAAGGCGAACGTGCCCTCCCGGCTCGCCTTCGCGACGTCGTCCCTGGCCGACAGCCGGGTCATCCTCGACCAGCCCGGCGCCGAGAAGCTGATCGGCAAGGGCGACGGCCTGTTCCTGCCGATGGGGGCCAACAAGCCCACCCGCATGCAGGGCGCCTTCGTCACCGAGGGCGAGGTCGCGGCCGTCGTCAAGCACTGCAAGGATCAGATGACGCCGGTCTTCCGCGACGACGTGGTGGCCGGCACCGCCAAGAAGAAGGAGATCGACGAGGACATCGGCGACGACCTGGACCTGCTCTGCCAGGCCGCCGAACTGGTCGTGTCCACGCAGTTCGGGTCCACCTCGATGCTCCAGCGCAAGCTGCGGGTCGGGTTCGCCAAGGCGGGTCGGCTGATGGACCTGATGGAGTCACGCGGCATCGTCGGGCCGAGCGAGGGATCCAAGGCCCGGGACGTCCTGGTGAAACCCGACGAGCTGGACGGCGTGTTGGCCGTGATCCGCGGGGAAACCGCCTCGTAGGTGAAGTACGGGCAACCCTTTCGTCGGGTCGTACGTCAAGTTGGAAGGAGGAGCGGCAGGATGGTCCTTCCAGGGGCGGTCCGGCGCGTCGGACGGCGTTCGAGTCCGATGGCGTACAAAGTGCTTCCTCCCGGTTGCCCCACCCTTTCGTACCCCCCCTAGACTGAACACCCAGCAGGTGGCTCACGCTCGAAAGGCGCCCCCGTGTCCATCGGCAACTCTCCCGAAGACGACCGGCCTTCGATCGGTCGAGCGCTTCAGCAGGCTCGTATCGCCGCAGGTCTCACGGTCGAAGAGATCAGTACGTCCACGCGGGTGCGCATCCCCATCGTGCACGCGATCGAAGAGGACGATTTCTCCCGCTGCGGCGGCGACGTCTACGCGCGCGGTCACATCCGCGCGCTGGCGCGCGCCGTCCACATCGATCCGGAACCACTGGTCGCGCAGTACGACGCCGCGCACGGCGGCCGTCCCGCGCCCACCCCCGCGGCCCCGCTGTTCGAGGCCGAACGCATCCGTTCCGAACCCCGCCGGCCCAACTGGACGGCGGCCATGGTCGCGGCCATCGTCGTCGTCGTCGGTTTCGTCGGCTTCACGGTCCTCAAGGGCGGCAACGGCAACAGCCCCGCGACCACGCAGGTCGCGGAGGGCGCGGCCGCCCACTCGGCCGGCCCCCGTCCCAAGGCGAGCAAGTCCGCGGAACCCAAGCCGGACAGCTCCGACAGCGCCATCGCCGCGGCCCCCCGGGACAAGGTGACGGTGAAGCTCAGCGCCAGCCAGGGCAAGAGCTGGATCTCCGCCAAGGACCACAGCGGACGGCTGCTCTTCGACGGGCTGCTCCAGCAGGGCCAGTCCAAGACCTTCCAGGACCAGGAACGGGTCGACCTCGTCCTCGGCGACGCCGGGTCCATCGAGCTGTTCGTGAACGGCAAGAAGGTCGAGGACAAGTTCCAGCCGGGCCAGGTCGAGCGACTCTCGTACACGAAGGGCGACCCGGCGGTCGGCTGACACCCGGCCCCGGAGAGCTCCGGACCAGGCGGCGGGCGCCCGGCGATCGTGCCGGGCGCCCGCCGTTCTCGTCACCGGACGTGACGGGGAAACGACGTGGGAACGACGAGGGAACCCTGCACGGCGGGGCGTGTGCCGGGACAAAGTAGTCTTGAGCCCATGCCCGAACGCCGTACCGTCGCCCTTGTCACTCTCGGCTGCGCCCGTAACGAGGTGGACTCGGAGGAGCTCGCAGGCCGCTTGGCAGCGGACGGCTGGGAGCTCGTCGAGGACGCCTCCGACGCGGACGTCGCCGTCGTCAACACCTGCGGATTCGTCGAGGCCGCCAAGAAGGACTCCGTCGACGCCCTCCTCGAGGCCAACGACCTCAAGGACCACGGCAGGACCCAGGCCGTGGTCGCCGTCGGCTGCATGGCCGAGCGCTACGGCAAGGAGCTCGCCGAGGCCCTGCCCGAGGCGGACGGAGTCCTCGGATTCGACGACTACGCCGACATCTCCGACCGCCTCCAGACCATCCTGAGCGGCGGCGTCCACGCCTCGCACACCCCGCGCGACCGCCGCAAGCTCCTGCCGATCAGCCCGGCCCGGCGGCAGGACGCCGACGTGGCCCTGCCGGGGCACGCGCAGCAGCCCGCACCGGCGCCGGAGGACCTGCCCGAGGGCGTCGCCCCGGTCTCCGGTCCCCGGGCGCCCCTGCGCCGGAGACTGGGCGCCAGCCCCGTCGCCTCGGTGAAGCTGGCCTCCGGCTGCGACCGGCGCTGCTCCTTCTGCGCCATCCCGTCCTTCCGCGGCTCGTTCATCTCGCGGCGTCCGTCGGACGTGCTGGGGGAGACCCGCTGGCTGGCCGAGCAGGGCGTGAAGGAGGTCATGCTGGTCTCCGAGAACAACACCTCGTACGGCAAGGACCTGGGCGACATCCGGCTGCTGGAGACGCTCCTGCCGGAGCTCGCGGAGGTGGACGGGATCGAGCGGATCCGGGTCAGCTATCTGCAGCCCGCGGAGATGCGGCCGGGCCTCATCGACGTGCTGACCTCGACCCCGAAGGTCGCCCCGTACTTCGACCTGTCCTTCCAGCACTCGGCCCCGGGCGTGTTGCGGGCGATGCGCCGCTTCGGCGACACCGACCGCTTCCTGGAGCTCCTGGAGACCATCCGCGGCAAGGCTCCGCAGGCCGGCGCCCGCTCCAACTTCATCGTCGGCTTCCCCGGCGAGACCGAGGCCGACGTGGCGGAGCTGGAACGCTTCCTCACCGGCGCCCGGCTCGACGCCATCGGCGTGTTCGGGTACTCCGACGAGGAGGGCACCGAGGCGGCCGGCTACGAGAACAAGCTCGACGCCGACGTCGTCGCGGAGCGCCTGGCGCACATCTCGCAGCTGGCCGAGGAGCTGACCTCGCAGCGGGCCGAGGAGCGCCTCGGCGAGTCCCTCCAGGTGCTGGTCGAGTCCGTGGACGACGAGGACGGCGCGGTGGGGCGCGCGGCGCACCAGGCCCCCGAGACGGACGGCCAGGTGCTCCTCACGGCACGCGAGGGTCTGGTGCCCGGCCTTATGGTCGAGGCAAAGGTCGTGGGCACCGAGGGAGTGGACCTGGTGGCCGAGTGTTCCGAGCTCGTGGAGGCGGCCAGATGACGGGAGTCCCGGCATCCGCGGCGGGCGGTTCCGGCGCGACGCCGGTCCGCGGCGGCAGGCTGGGCACCGCGGCCGTCAACCAGGCCAGTCTCTGGAACATCGCCAATCTGCTCACCATGCTGCGGCTGGTGCTGGTGCCCGGCTTCGTGCTGCTGCTGCTGCACAACGGCGGCTACGACCCGGCCTGGCGGTCGTTCGCCTGGGCGGCGTTCGCCGTGGCCATGATCACCGACCTGTTCGACGGCCACCTCGCACGCACGTACAACCTCGTCACCGATTTCGGGAAGATCGCCGATCCGATCGCGGACAAGGCGATCATGGGCGCGGCGCTGATCTGTCTGTCGTACCTGGGTGATCTTCCCTGGTGGGTCACGGGCGTGATCCTCTTCCGCGAGATCGGCATCACGCTGATGCGGTTCTGGGTGATCCGCCACGGGGTGATTCCGGCCAGTCGCGGCGGCAAGATGAAGACCCTGGCCCAGGGGGTGGCGGTCGGCATGTACGTCCTGGCGCTGACGGGCCCGCTCGCCACCCTGCGCTTCTGGGTGATGGCGCTGGCCGTCGCGCTGACGGTCGCCACCGGGCTGGACTACGTGCGCCAGGCCGTCGTGCTGCGACGCAAGGGGCTCGCGGCCGAGCGGGCCGCGGCCCGCGCGTCCGCCGGGGAGACGGAGCGGTGACGGCCGCGGCCGAGGCGCTGGCGCTGCTCGCGGAGCGCGGCCAGACCCTCGCCGTCGCGGAGTCGCTCACCGGTGGGCTGGTCGCCGCGGAGCTGACGTCCGTGCCCGGCGCCTCGCGCTCCTTCCTCGGGTCCGTGACGGCCTACGCGACGCCGCTGAAGCGCGATCTGCTCGGCGTGGACGGGGCCCTCCTGGCGGAACGCGGTGCGGTCGACCCGGACGTGGCGCGGCAGATGGCGACAGGTGCGCGTCGCGTTCTCGGTGCAGACTGGGGAGTGGCGACCACCGGTGTCGCGGGCCCCGACCCGCAGGACGGAAAACCCGTCGGCACGGTCTACGTGGCCGTGTCCGGGCCGGACGGCGCGGAGAAGGTGACCGCGCTGCGATTGAACGGCGGCCGTGCGGACATCCGTAGGGAGAGCGTACGGAACGTTCTCGCACTGCTTTCCGGCGAACTCGGCAAGAATGCAAGCGCACAGGATACGGAACAGAACGGGGGGAATTGATGTTTGCAGCCCTGAGTGAACACGACATCGCTCCCCGCACGGCCGCGGCGCAAGGCGGTACGGTGGGGCGTGAAGGATGCGGCTACGCGGTCCGAGGAGGGAGCCACCGATGATTCTGCTCCGTCGCCTGCTTGGTGACGTGCTGCGTCGGCAGCGCCAGCGCCAAGGCCGTACTCTGCGCGAAGTCTCCTCGTCCGCCCGAGTCTCGCTCGGCTATCTCTCCGAGGTGGAGCGGGGGCAGAAGGAGGCGTCCTCCGAGCTGCTCTCCGCCATTTGCGACGCGCTGGACGTACGGATGTCCGAGCTCATGCGTGAAGTGAGCGACGAGCTGTCCCTGGCCGAACTGGCCGAGTCGGCGGCAGCCAGCGATCCGGTACCCGTACCGGTGCGCCCGATGCTCAATTCCGTCTCCGTGACGTCGGTGGCGGGTGTGCCGACGGGTCGGGTGACCATCAAGGCGCCCACGGAAGCGGTGGATGTCGTCGCCGCCTGACCGCGTGGTCCGGTGTGCGGTGGAAGCCCCGGTCGGCCCCTCGTGGGGCGGCCGGGGCTTCCGTGTGTCCCACGGATTCTCCGATGGGTTCCCTCATGGACCCTCTCGCGAGCTCTATCGCGGGCCCATTCGCGGGTTCGCTCCTGGGTTCACTCATGGGCTCCGAACGGCCCGGTGCGCGGGCGCTCTCCGGAGTCCAGCCCGCGATGCCTTTCCTGGCCTGGCGGACATCCTCGAATGGCCGTTTTGTCCGGCTGTGCAATCGTGGTTGATGTCGAGCGGAACAGGGAGAGGAACGGAGAAACGCATGTCCGTGGTGAAGAGCCCGTTGTCCGGGTCCGACCTCAAGATCGTCGGAGACGCGTCGCAGGGCGCCCTGGTGGACCTGGTCGACCTCTCTCTCGTGGCCAAGCAGATCCGCTGGAACGTGGTCGGGCCGCGGTTCCGGTCCGTGCGCCTCCAGCTCGACGAGGTGGTCGACACCGCCCGTCGGCCCCGATCCGGTCAGCCAGGATCTGCTCATCGGCCTCACCGCCGATCTTGAGCAGCAGGCATGGATGTTCCAGGCGATGGAGGCCTGACGCGCGCGGAGCGGCATGACGTACATCGACTACCGCCACCGCGTCGAGATGGAGGCCTGACGCGCGCGGAGCGGCAGCGCGGTGCCGGCTCGTCGGGCCGACCCTCCTCGTACGAGACCGCCGCCCCGGCCCGGCCGCGTCGGCCCGCCTTGCGCCGGCGCGCCGTACGGGCCCGCCGCCGTGAACCCGCACAGCCCGCTCGGGGAACTCAGGGCGAGAGCGCGCGACGGACCGTGCCACAGGCCGCGCGCCGATGGCGCACCGGTGCGCCCTCCCGCCGAGCGAGCGCGCCGGACTAGGTTCGGCCGGAGGAGGCAGCCATGGTGCGGCGATGGGTGCCGGCGCTCGTCCTCGGCGGGGTGTGGTGGTGGGCCGTACTGAGGCTCGTCCTGGAGCCGTCCCACGCGGGGCTCGTCGAGGGCGCGGTGGCGGCGGGCGGATGGGGGCTGAGCCTGCTGCCCGTCCACGCGGCCGCGGCCGCGGGGCGTGAACGGGGACGGGGGCGGTCGGGGACGCCGGGCACCGGCACGGCTCCGGGGCCGGACGCGGACTGGCCGTCCCGGGCCCGGGCGTGGTGGGCCGACGGGTGGTGCGAGGCGGAGGCGCGCGGCGCGGAGTGGTGGTACCGGGGCCGGGCGCGGTGTGCGGGCTGGTGGACCGGTGTCGGACGGCCGGGCGCGGCGCGGTGGTGGGCCGCCGCGATGGGGCGCGTGCGGCGGATGGGTCGGGGCGGGGCGTGGTGCGCCGGTCGGCGGCGGAGCGCCGGCGCGCGGCGCGGGAGCCGGGCCCGGCGGACTACCAGGGCATGGCCACGCCACCGTTCGGGCGGAGGACCTGACCGGTCATGAACGCCGACGCGTCGGAGGCGAGGTGCAGCACGGTGTGGGCGACGTCCTCCGGCTCGCCGACCCGGCCCAGCGGCGACATCCGCGCCATCGCGGTCTCCGCCCGGTGCTGCTGCTCCGCGTCGTGGCGGGCGGTCATCGGGGTGCGGATCCAGCCCGGGGCGACGGCGTTGACGCGGATCGACCGGGGCCCCAGTTCGGTCGCGAGGGTCCTGGTCAGCTGGACGACGGCCGCCTTGGCCGCGCTGTAGCAGAGCAGCCCGGGGCTCGCGGCGTCGACCGCCCCCGAGGCCATGGTGATCAGCGAGCCGGGCGCGCCACGCGCGATCATGCCGCGAGCCACTTCCTGGCAGGCGTACAGGACGCCCTTGAAATTGACGGAGAACACGCGGTCCAGATCGTCGTCCGAGGTCTCCAGGACATCGCTGGTGTGCATGATCCCGGCCGCCGTGACCAGGACGTCGAGGTCGCCGGCGGCGGTCACCGCCGCTCTCAGCCGGCCACGATCGGTGACGTCGAGGGAGTGGAGGCGGGATGCGCCGCCCGCTTCGGCGATCAGGTCCTGGGTCTCCACCAGTCCGTTCTCGTCGAGGTCCGCGCAGTGCACTACGGCGCCCGCCGCCGCGAGCAGGACGGCGCAGGCCCGGCCGATGCCGCTCGCCGCCCCGGTGATGAACGCGGAGTGCCCCGTCAGGTCGTACGCCGTGAGAACCATGGCCGGACCGTACGACTCGATCTGACGACTCGTCAACTACTTGGTCTGGAAGGGAATGTGAGGTGTGTGAGGGCTTTCTGGGCGGATGGGAGAGGCTTGGTGCCGGTGCCGGTGCCGGTGCCGGTGCCCGGCATGGGCGGGGTGGTGGGTGGTGGATGCCCGCGGTCGGGGGCGGGGTGGGGATCAGCTCGTGGGGCCCGTCTGGCAGTGGGGGCACCAGTAGGTGGGGCGGGCGTCCTGGTCGGCCGTGCGGACCGGGGCGCCGCAGCGCAGACAGGGGCGGCCTCCTCTGCCGTAGACCCAGAGCCGTTCGTGCGCGCCGTGGCGGCGGGGTGAGGCGCCCGGGTACGGGTACGGGGCCGAGCGCGCGAGCGTCGTGGTCGTGCGCGTCGGACGGTCGCGGTTGGCATCGAGGAGCCGCTTGGCCGTGGTGACGAGGCGGAGGGCGGTGGGGGCGCCCAGCTCGCCCATGGGGAGCCAGGGAGTGACGCGGGCGAGGAAGCAGAGCTCGGCCTTGTAGACATTGCCGATGCCGGCCAGGTTGCGCTGGTCCAGCAGGGCCTCGCCGACCGGGCGGGACGGCTCGGCGAGCAGATTGCGCAGGGCGGTGTCCGGGTCCCAGTCGGGGCCCAGGAGGTCGGGGCCGAGATGGCCGACCACCCGTTGCTCCTCCCCGGTACGGAGGAGTTCGAGGACCGGGAGCCGGTAGCCGACGGCCGTGTGACCGGCATTGGCGAGTACGGCGCGGATCTGGTGCGCGGGACCGCCGCGCCAGCGCTCGCCGGGGGCGTAGACCCGCCAGGCGCCGTCCATCCTCAGATGGCTGTGGAGGGTGAGGCCGCCCTCGACGCGGGTGAGGAGGTGCTTGCCGCGCGAGACGACGTCCAGCACCGTCCGCCCGGTGAGGTCGGCGGTCGCGAACCGGGGGACCCGCAGGTCGGAGCGGGTGAGGATCCGGCCGGCGAGTGCCGCGTGCAGGCGTTCGGCGGTCTGGAGGACGGTGTCTCCTTCGGGCATGCCTCCATGATGCGACCTCGGGGGAGGGGAGCGGCCGGCCCGTACCGGGGTGACGGAGGAGGCCGGTGAGCGCGGCACGGGCGGTGAACCGGGCGCGGCCGGTGAACGGCCCGCGGGCGGCCCGTCGGCGCCGCGGCACGGTCGGCGGACTGGCGGACTGGCGGGCCGGCGGGCCCGCGTATCCGCGCGGCCGGTGGGTTTCAGGCGCGGAGGCGGAGGCCCCGGGGGGTGGCCAGGAATCCGGCCGCCTCCAGGGCGCGTCCGAACGGGGACGTCAGGGACGAGGCGCCGTTGACGCGTTCCACCGTGACCGTGCCGAGGGTGCCCGCTCGGGCAGCCGAGGCCAGCGCACCGGCCGCCGCGACGAGTGCGGGGTCCTGCGGGTCGGCGGGCCAGGCCAGCAGCGTCTTGCCGCCGCGCTCCATGTACATGGTCAGCTCGCCGTCGACCAGCACCACCAGGGCGCCCGCCTTGCGGCCCGGCTTGTGCCCGGCCCCGTCCGGCGACTCCGGCCAGGGCAGCGCCGCGCCGTACGCGTTGGCCGGGTCCGCCGCGGCCAGCACCGCGGCCTGGTGCGCGGCGCCCGGTTCCGCGCGCTCCCGTGCCGTGGACACCGCGCGCAGCCGGTCGACCGCGCCGTCCATCGCGAACTGGGCCGCGCCCAGCCCCTCGACCACGTAGCCGCGCCGGGCCCGGCCGTTCTCCTCGAACGCGGAGAGCACCCGGTACGCGGCGGAGAACCCGCCCTCGACCCCCTCGGCCTGGACCGCGCCGCGGGTCACCACCCCGTGCCGGTCCAGGAGCGTGCGCGCCAGGGCGTGCGCGCGGTGCGTGGGATCCGGCTCGGCGTCGGGCAGCAGCGACCAGCGGCCCGAGACGGTGGGCGGGCCGGTACGGGACACGGGCCGGGCGGCGGCCGTGAGCGAGCCGTAACGCCCGCGCGGAACGCTCCGTCTCGCGCGGTGGGCGGTCGATCCCGCCGTCCGTCCGGAGCCGAGGAGCGAGCGCAGCGGGGCCAGTGTGTCGTTGGTGAGGCGGCCCGACCAGGCCAGGTCCCAGACGGCGTCGGCCAGTTGCGGATCGGTGCAGTCCGGATGTGTGGTGGCGCGGACCTGGTCGGCTATCTGCCGGAAGAACAGGCCGTAGCCGCCGCTCAGGGCGGTCAGCACGGATTCGTGCAGCGCGGTGAGTTCGAGGGGGTGCGGGGGCGGGAGGAGCAGCGGCGCGCTGTCGGCGAGGTAGAGGGACAGCCAGCCGTCCTTGCCGGGCAGCGCCCCCGCCCCGGCCCAGACGACCTCGCCGGTGGTCGTCAGCTCATCCAGCAGCGCGGGGGTGTAACCCGTCACCCGGCTCGGCAGGATCAGCTTCTCCAGGGCCGACGCCGGGACGGGCGCGCCCTGCAACTGCTCGATGGCGCGGGCCAGCCCGTCGATCCCGCGCAGGCTCTGGTCGCCCAGGTGCTGCCACCGCGGCAGGAAACCGGCGAGCGCGGCGGGCGGGACGGGCTCCAGCTCGTGGCGGAGCGCGGCGAGCGAGCGCCGCCGCAGCCGGCGCAGCACGGCGGCGTCGCACCACTCCTGACCGATGCCGGCGGGGTGGAACTCGCCCTGGACGATCCGGCCGGCCGCGGCGAGCCGCTGCAGGGCCCCGTCCGTGACCGCGGCGCCGAGACCGAACCGCGCGGCGGCCACCGCGGAGGTGAACGGGCCGTGCGCGCGGGCGTACCGGGCGAGGAGATCCCCGAGCGGGTCCTTCACCGGCTCGGTGAACGCCTCCGGGACACCGACCGGGAGGGCCGTCCCCAGCGCGTCCCGCAGGCGTCCCGCGTCCTCGATCGCCGCCCAGTGGACCGTCCCGCCGATTCTGACCCGGATCGCCCGGCGGGCCGCCGACAGCTCCGGGGCCCACGACGGCCGGGCGCCCCGCTCGACCAGCTCCTCGTCGGTGAGCGGGCCGAGGACCCGCAGGGCGTCGGCCACCCCCTCGGCGTCCTTGATCCGGCGGTCCTCGGTCAGCCACTGGAGCTCCCGCTCCAGCTCGGTCAGCACATCGGTGTCGAGCAGCTCGCGCAGCTCCGCCTGCCCGAGGAGCTCCGCCAGCAGCCGGGAGTCGAGGGAGAGGGCGGCGGCCCGCCGTTCCGCGAGGGGCGAGTCGCCCTCGTACAGGAACTGGGCGACGTAGCCGAACAGCAGCGAGCGGGCGAACGGCGAGGGCTCCTGGGTGGTCACCTCGACCAGCCGGACCCGGCGCGCCTCGAGGTCGCCCATGAGCTCCGACAGGCCGGGCACGTCGAAGACGTCCTGGAGGCACTCGCGGACCGCTTCCAGAACGATCGGGAAGGAGCCGAACTCCGAGGCCACCTGGAGCAGTTGCGCGGCGCGCTGGCGCTGCTGCCAGAGCGGGGTGCGCTTGCCCGGGCTGCGGCGCGGCAGCAGCAGCGCGCGGGCCGCGCACTCGCGGAACCGGGAGGCGAAGAGCGCCGAGCCGCCGACCTGGTCGGTCACGATCTGGCCGATCTCGCCCGGATCGAACGTCACGTCCGCCGCGCCGACGGGGGGTTGGCCGCTGTCGTACGACAGGTCCGGCGGCGGGGCTGCGGCCGGGTCCTGCCCGGGGTCGGCGTCCAGCAGGTCCAGCCCCAACAGGTCGGCGTCGGGCAGCCGCAGCACGATTCCGTCGTCGGCGTGCATCACCTGGGCGTCCATGCCGTACCGCTCGGCGAGACGGGCGTTCAGCGCGAGCGCCCACGGGGCGTGCACCTGCGCGCCGAAGGGGGAGTGGACGACGACCCGCCAGTCGCCCAGTTCGTCGCGGAACCGCTCGACCAGGACCGTCCGGTCGTCCGGGACATGACCGCAGGCACGACGCTGCTCTTCGATGTACGACAGGGTGTTGTCCGCGGCCCAGGCGTCGAGCCCGGCGTCGAGCAGCCGTCGCCGGGCGTCCTCGGGCGGCATCCCGCCGATCTCCCGGAGGAACGCGCCCAGCGCGCGGCCCAGCTCCAGCGGGCGGCCCAGCTGGTCGCCCTTCCAGAACGGCAGCCGGCCGGGAACCCCGGGGGCGGGCGACACCAGGACCCGGTCGCGGGTGATGTCCTCGATCCGCCAGGACGTCGTGCCGAGCGTGAAGACGTCCCCGACCCGGGACTCGTACACCATCTCCTCGTCCAGCTCGCCGACCCGGCCGCCGCCCTTCCTTGGGTCGGCGCCCGCGAGGAAGACCCCGAACAGCCCCCGGTCGGGAATCGTCCCCCCGGAGGTCACGGCGAGCCGCTGGGCGCCGGGCCGGCCCGTGACCGTACCGGCGATCCGGTCCCAGACCACGCGGGGGCGCAGCTCGGCGAAGGCGTCGGACGGATAGCGTCCGGCGAGCATGTCCAGCACGGCGGTGAACGCGGACTCCGGGAGCGAGGCGAAGGGCGCGGCGCGGCGGACCACGGCCAGCAGGTCGTCCACCTGCCAGCTGTCCAGCGAGACCATCGCGACGAGCTGCTGGGCCAGCACGTCCAGCGGGTTGGCGGGAATCCGGAGCGCCTCGATGGAGCCCTCGCGCATCCGCTCCGTGACCACGGCGGCCTGCACCAGATCGCCCCGGTACTTGGGGAAGACCACGCCGGTGGAGACCGCGCCCACCTGATGCCCGGCGCGGCCGACCCGTTGCAGCCCGGAGGCGACTGACGGCGGCGACTCGACCTGGATCACCAGATCGACCGCCCCCATGTCGATGCCCAGCTCCAGACTGGACGTGGCGACCACGGCCGGCAGCCGCCCCGCCTTGAGGTCCTCCTCCACCTGGGCGCGCTGCTCCTTGGAGACCGAACCGTGGTGCGCGCGGGCGAGCAGCGCGGGGGCACCCCTCGCGGCCCCGGACTGGGCCATGACCTGGGCCGGGGCGTGCGCCTCCGGCAGCGGCGGGGCGGGACCGTCGTCCCCGGGCACGGCGCCGGCGGCCCGCTCGTACGCGATCTCGTTGAGCCGGTTGCACAGCCGCTCGGCCAGGCGGCGGGAGTTGGCGAAGACGATGGTGGAGCGGTGCTCCTGGACGAGGTCGGCGATGCGTTCCTCGACATGGGGCCAGATCGACGGCTTCTCGGCCTGGTCCGGCCGGCCGGCGTCGGAGGCGGGGGAGCCGCCGAGCTCGCCCAGGTCCTCCACCGGCACGACCACCGACAGATCGAACCGCTTGGCGGCGGGCGGCTGGACGATCTCCGCCTTCCGGCGGGGCGAGAGGAAGCGCGCCACCTCGTCGACCGGCCGGACCGTCGCCGACAGGCCGATCCGCCGCGCGGGGCGGGCCAGCAGCTCGTCCAGACGCTCCAGGGAGACGGCCAGATGGGCGCCCCGCTTCGTGCCCGCCACGGCGTGCACCTCGTCGAGGATGACCGTCTCGACCCCGGACAGCGCCTCGCGGGCCGACGACGTCAGCATGAGGAACAGCGACTCGGGCGTGGTGATCAGGATGTCCGGCGGGCGGGTCGCCATCGAGCGCCGCTCGGCGGGCGGGGTGTCGCCGGAGCGGATGCCCACCCGGATATCGGGCTCGGGCAGCCCCAGCCGCACCGACTCCTGGCGGATGCCGGTCAGCGGCGAGCGCAGATTGCGTTCGACGTCGACCGCGAGGGCCTTGAGCGGCGACACGTACAGCACGCGGCAGCGCTTCCTCGTCTCGGCGGGCGGCGGGACGGACGCCAGCCCGTCGAGCGCGGCGAGGAACGCGGCCAACGTCTTGCCGGAGCCGGTCGGCGCGACGACCAGCACGTCCGACCCCGCGCCGATCGCCCGCCAGGCGCCCTCCTGCGCGGCGGTGGGCGCGCTGAAGGCGCCGGCGAACCAGCCACGGGTCGCGGGGGAGAACGAGTCGAGCACGGAACCGGCCATGTCCCCCATCGTGCACCCCGCCACTGACAACGGCCCGTGACCGCCCGCGGCGGACACCCGCCCCCGTGGACGCGACCGCCCCGCGCCCGCGCCCGCCACCTGCGAGAATGCCGCCCATGGCCGCGATATCGGAGCCGGGACCCGGGGAGTGGGCGAGACACTGGCGGTACGCGGAACTGCCCGGCCTCGACCTGCTGCGCGCCCGGTACGTGCGCCACACCTTCCCCCGTCACAGCCACGAGGGATACGTCTTCGGCACCATCACGCACGGCGTGGAGGACGTCGGACTGCCCGACGGCACCGTCCACGCGGGTCCCGGAGTCGTCGTCATGATCAATCCGGAGGTGCCGCACACCGCCAGGGCCGGTGTGCCCGAGGGCTGGGTGTACACCACGCTGTACCCGTCCGCGCGGGTCGTGAAGGACATCGCGGCCGAGACGACCCGTCTGCGCGGCACCGTCGGATTCACCGAGACCGGTGTCACGGACCCGTGCGCGGCCCGGCTGATCGGCGAGGTCCACCGGGCCGCCGAGGAGGGCGACGCGCTCGCCGCCGACACCGTGCTGCGGGTCATGGTCACGCGGCTGCTGGGCCGGCACGGCGGCGCGCTGCCCACGCGCGTGCCCCGTTCGGCCGGCGCACGCGACGCGGCGCGCGCCCGGGCCGTGCTGGAGGACAGGATGGCGCGGCCGCCCACCCTGGAGGCGCTGGCCGCGGAACTCGGCACCGGCCAGTTCGCCTTGCTGAGGGCCTTCCGGAAGCAGTACGGAATGCCGCCGCACGCCTGGCTCACCGATGCCCGGGTGCGGGCCGCGCGGCGGCTGCTGGACGCGGGGCGGCGGCCCGCGGAGGTGGCCGCCGAGGTCGGTTTCACCGACCAGCCGCACCTCAACCGCCATTTCACCCGGATCGTGGGAGTGCCCCCGGGCGCGTACCGGCGCGAACGTGCAGGAACGTACAAGACCGGGACCGATCCGAGCACGTAGCGTTCCGGACGTGGCAGAAGAGATAACGGTCCCGGAAGGGCGCGGGGAGGCGGCCGACGCGTGCCGCGACGGCGCACACGCCCCGGCGAGGCGGGAGGAGACGTTCGAGAGGACGTCCACGGCGTCGTCCGCGGCGGTGTCCACGGTGCAGCTCACGGCGACGCCCACGGAGAAGAAGCCCACGGAGAAGAAGCCGGACGCGGCCGTCGTGCGCGACGCGCTCGGCGTGGGGACGGCGGTCGGGCTCTCCGGTTTCGCCTTCGGGGTGACGGCGGCCGGTTCCGGGCTGAGTCCGCTGCAGACCTGTGTGCTCAGCCTCGCCGTCTTCACCGGCGCCTCGCAGTTCGCCCTCGTGGGCGCCCTCGCGGCGGGCGGCAACCCGTACACCGCGGCCGCCGGGGCCTTCTTCCTCGGCGTGCGCAACGCGTTCTACGGCCTGCGGCTGTCGCAGCTCCTCGCGCTTCCGCGCGCGCTGCGCCCCTTCGCCGCCCAGTGGGTGATCGACGAGACGACCGCCGTGACGCTGGCGCAGCCGACCCGCCGGGCCGCCCGGCTCGGCTTCGCCGTCACCGGACTCAGTCTCTACGCGCTGTGGAACCTGACGACGCTGCTGGGCGCGCTCGGCGCCGAGGCGCTGGGGGACACCGACGCCTGGGGGCTGGACGCGGCGTCCCCTGCGGTCTTCCTCGCCCTGCTCGCGCCGATGCTGAAGAGCGCCGCGGAACGCGCCACCGCGGCGCTCGCGGTCCTGCTCGCGCTCGGGCTGCTGCCCGTACTGCCCGCCGGCGTCCCCGTCCTGCTGTCCGCCCTCGCCGCACCCGCGGTGCTCTTCCTGTGGGGACGCGGCGGAGGACCGGGCGGGGACATGAACACGGCGGGCGGGGACGCGACCGCGCCAGGCCGGGACGCGACCGGGTCGGGCGGGGACGCGACCGAGTCAGGCCGGGGAATGACCGCGACGGAGGCGGACCGATGAACGTCTGGATCGCCATCGCGTTGACCGCCGTCGGCTGCTACCTCGCCAAACTGCTCGGCCTGCTCGTCCCCGCGGGGGTGCTGGAACGCCCCCTCACCCGGCGGCTCGCCGCCCTCCTGCCCGTGGCTCTCCTGGCCGCCCTCACCGCGCAGCAGACCTTCGGCGACGGCGGACAGCTCACCCTGGACGCCAGGGGCGCGGGGCTCGCGGCGGCGGCGCTCGCGCTGGTGCTGCGCGCGCCCTTCCTCGTGGTGGTGGGGTCCGCCGTGGCCGTCACGGCGGCGGTGCGCGCCCTCGGACCGGTGCTCTGGGGAGGGTGAGCCGGCCACGGGCGGTGACAGGGCCCCGGGGCGACGAGGGCGCGGGCGGCGGCGAGGGGCGTGGGCGATGACGGGCGCGGGCGACGAGGGGCGTATGACGGGCGCGCCCGGCGTGCGCCGGTGACGTGCCCGGTCGAGGGGCCTGCGGGCGCGCACTCCTCGCCCGTCGGCGAGCCGGTGCACGCGCCCCGGCACGTTCTCAGCCGAGGTCGCGCCCATGGGCTCGCAGGGTCACGAGCGCCTTGAGGGTCACCAGGGGCCGCCCCTCCAGGGCCGTGCCCGGGGCCCACTGGCGCCAGTTCACCGGCCAGCCGCCGTCCGCCTGCTGCTCGGATTCGAGATGGTCGAGCGAGCGCTCCAGCTCCGCGTCGGTGAACCAGGCGCGCGCCAGCGAATCGGGCGTGCGGGCGTAGTCGTACGGGAAGTGCTGCTCGCCCGGGGCGTATCCGGCTGCCACCGGGTACTCCGCGCGCCGGTCCGGATCCAGCACGACGAGCCGCTGCTCCCGTACCAGCCGCCCCAGCCGGGCGGCCGCCGCCTCGGCGCGGGCCCGGTCCGGGGCGCCGTCCAGAAAGGCGAGCGCCGCCTCGATCTCGTAGGGGTGCGACCGGTTCAGGGCGTCGACCGCCGCCCAACAGAAGTCGGTGGCCCGGAACAGCCAGGCGTGCCACACCGCGTTACGGTGCAGGAGACCGACCACGGGGCCGGTCGCCAGCAGCTCCGCGCGCGGCGTGTCGACGATCGGGATGAACGGCGCCGCCGGGTACCCGCGCTGGGTCGGCAGCAGGGCGGGCAGCGCCCCCTCCTTGGTCGACACGTCGCTCAGGAAGCGGCAGATCCGTTCCACCCGCGGCCCGCCGCAGCGGCCGATGGAGTCGAGGACGGAGAGCGCGTGCGCGATGTGCAGCGGCTGACTGACGGGGCCGCGCAGATCGGGTTCGAGGGCGTGCCCGTAACCGCCGTCCTCGTTCAGGTAGGCGGCCAGCGCGGTCTCCACGGCGTCCGCGCTCCCCTCCAGGAAGTGGTGGGCGAACCGCCGTTGTTCCAGGACTCGGGCGGTGAGCCAGATGAACTGCTCGGCACGGTTGAGGGGACTTGTTCCGGTTCCAGCCATGGACCGACCGTAGGGCGGTAAGCGCTCTCGGCGGGCCGCGGCGGCCGGGCTGCACTCTCAGGAGCGCGATACTGGGGTCATGCGGTTGACGATTTTCTGGGAACGGATGGCGGACCACTTCGGCGCCGGGTACGCCGACTCCTTCGCGCGCGACCACGTGATGTCCGAACTCGGCGGGCAGACCGTGCACCAGGCGCTGGCGGCGGGCTGGGAGGCCAAGGACGTCTGGCGCGGGGTCTGCGCGGCGGTCGGCGTCCCCGCCGACAAGCGCTGACCCCGGCCCGTCGACGGCCCGACCTGTGCCGTTGCGCGGGGCGGACCGCCGTTCGTCACCGTGGTGGGTGAGACTGGAGCGGTGCCATCTGCAGACGAGACCGCCCAGACCCCCCAGACCGTCCGGAACCGGACGGCCCCCACCCGGCCCGTCGCGCCGGATCCGCCGGCCGCGACGGCCGGTGCCAGGCCGATGGCGCGCATGCCCGTGTGGCTGCCGCGCGCCATGGTGCTGGCCCTGGCGCTCTACGCCTGCTTCCAGCTCGGCAGCTGGGCGTTCGACCAGCTCGTCGGGCTGCTGATCAACGTACTGATCTCGTTCTTCCTGGCGCTCGCCATCGAACCCGCCGTGAGCCGGATGTCGGCCCGCGGAATGCGCCGCGGTGTCGCCACCTTCCTGGTCTTCCTCATCGTGCTGATAGCCTCCACCGGCTTCGTCGTCCTGCTCGGCTCGATGCTCGCCGGACAGATCGTCGACATGGTCGAGGAGTTCCCGAAGTACCTGGACTCGGTGATCAACTGGATCAACCAGACCTTCCACACCGAACTCTCCCGGGTCGAGGTCCAGGACAGCCTGCTGCACTCCGACTGGCTGCAGAAGTACGTCCAGAACAGCGCGAGCGGCGTGCTCGACGTCTCCACCACCGTGCTCGGCGGGCTGTTCCGGCTCCTGACGATCTCCCTGTTCTCGTTCTACTTCGCCGCCGACGGCCCCCGGCTGCGCCGCGCCCTGTGCTCGGTGCTGCCGCCCGCCAGGCAGGCGGAGGTCCTGCGGGCCTGGGAGATCGCCGTCGACAAGACGGGCGGCTACCTCTACTCGCGCGGCCTGATGGCGCTCATCTCCGGGATCGCCCACTACGTCGTGCTGGTGATCCTCGGGGTCCCGTACGCCCCGGCGCTCGCCATCTGGGTCGGCCTGGTCTCCCAGTTCATCCCCACGATCGGCACGTATCTGGCGGGGGCCCTGCCGATGCTGATCGCGTTCACCGTCGACCCCTGGTACGCGGTGTGGGTGCTCGGCTTCGTCGTGGTCTACCAGCAGTTCGAGAACTACGGCCTGCAGCCCAAGCTCACCGCCAGGACCGTGGACATCCATCCGGCCGTCGCCTTCGGCTCGGTCATCGCGGGCACGGCGCTGATGGGCGCGGTGGGCGCGCTGATCGCGATCCCGGCCGTCGCCACCCTCCAGGCGTTCCTCGGCGCCTATGTGAAGCGGTACGACGTGACGGACGACCCCCGGGTGCACGGCGGCGGCCGGCAGCGGGGTGAGGCGTTGCTCACGCGGCTGCGCCGGTCCTGGCGGACGGGCGGGGACGACGGGGGCGGCGGCGGACCGGCCGGGGCCGCGGAGACGAGGAGCCCGGAGAGCGTCTGAGCCGCCGGGCGGGGCCCGGGCCCCGCCCGGCGCACGCGTACGCGCGGCGGGGCCGGCCCGGCCCGGCGCGTGCGCTTGACACTAAAATCGAACATCCATTCTTATGGGATTCCGGTGAGATTCCGGCCGGGTCCTCCCCGGGCTCGGCCGCGGAGTTTTCCACAGGCCGGGAGGACGTCGAGGCCCATTGTCAGTGGCAGGGGTTAGCGTCTTTGACGTGAAGCGATCGACACAAGCAAATCGGGTGGAACCCATGGCAGGAACCGACCGCGAGAAGGCGCTGGACGCCGCGCTCGCACAGATTGAACGGCAATTCGGCAAGGGTGCCGTGATGCGTCTCGGCGAGCGGCCGAACGAGCCCGTCGAGGTGATTCCGACCGGGTCGACCGCGCTCGACGTGGCTCTCGGCGTCGGTGGTCTGCCGCGCGGTCGTGTGGTGGAGGTGTACGGACCGGAGTCCTCCGGGAAGACGACGCTGACGCTGCACGCCGTGGCGAACGCGCAGAAGGCCGGTGGTTCGGTGGCCTTCATCGACGCGGAGCACGCCCTCGATCCCGAGTACGCGAAGAAGCTCGGCGTCGACATCGACAACCTCATCCTGTCGCAGCCGGACAACGGCGAGCAGGCCCTGGAGATCGTGGACATGCTGGTCCGCTCCGGCGCCCTCGATCTGATCGTCATCGACTCCGTCGCCGCGCTCGTGCCGCGCGCGGAGATCGAGGGCGAGATGGGCGACTCGCACGTGGGTCTCCAGGCGCGTCTGATGAGCCAGGCGCTGCGGAAGATCACCAGCGCGCTCAACCAGTCCAAGACCACGGCGATCTTCATCAACCAGCTGCGCGAGAAGATCGGCGTGATGTTCGGATCGCCGGAGACCACGACCGGTGGCCGGGCCCTCAAGTTCTACGCCTCGGTGCGCCTCGACATCCGCAGGATCGAGACGCTGAAGGACGGCACCGAGGCCGTGGGCAACCGCACTCGTGTCAAGGTCGTCAAGAACAAGGTCTCGCCGCCCTTCAAGCAGGCCGAGTTCGACATCCTCTACGGTCAGGGCATCAGCCGCGAGGGCGGCCTGATCGACATGGGCGTGGAGCACGGCTTCGTCCGCAAGGCCGGCGCCTGGTACACCTACGAGGGCGATCAGCTCGGCCAGGGCAAGGAGAACGCCCGCAACTTCCTCAAGGACAACCCCGACCTCGCCAACGAGATCGAGAAGAAGATCCTCGAAAAGCTGGGCGTCGGCGTCAGGGCGGAGGACAAGGCTGCCGAGGGCGGTGCGGCAAGCGGTGCGGCGGCCCCCGCGGAGAGCGCCAAGCCGGTGCCCGCTCCGGCGGGCAAGACCAAGCCCGCCAAGGCCGCGGCGGCCAAGAGCTAGGCCGTGACGCGTCGTACGGATTGGCCGCTCGACGCCCCTGGCCCGGGCGTCGGCCCAGGATCCGGGTTCGCTGCCGGACACGCCTCCGAGGGCGAGGACGGGGGCGGACGCGGGGCGGCCTCCGGGGCCGGCTCGGCCTCCGGTTCCGGAGAGGGGGCGGGGCGCCGTGCCCGCTCCCGTTCCCGAAGCAGCGGTTCCCCCTCCTCGTCGAGGGCCGAGAAGGGGGAACCGCGAGATCCGGTCGAGCAGGCCCGCAACGTCTGCCTGCGGTTGCTCACCGGGACCCCGCGCACCCGCAAGCAGCTCGCGGACGCCCTGCGCAAGCGGGAGATCCCGGACGAGGCGGCGGAGGAGGTGCTGTCGCGCTTCGAGGACGTCGGCCTGATCGACGACGCCGCCTTCGCGGACGCGTGGGTGGAGTCCCGGCACCACGGCCGGGGGCTCGCCCGCCGCGCGCTCGTTCGCGAGCTGCGCACCAAGGGGGTGGACTCGGCCGTGATCGACGAGGCGGTCGGGCAGCTCGACGCGGAGCAGGAGGAGGCGACCGCCCGGGAGTTGGTGGCGCGCAAGCTGCGCTCCACTCGCGGGCTGGAGCGGGACAGGCGGCTGCGTCGTCTCGCGGGCATGCTCGCCCGCAAGGGCTACGGGGAAGGAATGGCCCTGCGCGTGGTGCGCCAGGCGCTGGAGGAGGAGGGGGAGGACACGGAGGGGCTGGACGAGCCGTTCTGATCGGCCGCACGAGGGTGCGTGCGTTCCGCGCGGCGGTTCGCCTGTGACGGCAGCGGCGTGGGCGCGAGCACGTCGGGCGAGGGCGCTTTGCGGCCGTCGGGCGGCGTGGGGGGAGGCGCGCGGTGGACAGCGGCGGAGCCGGGAGCCTGGAGCCACCGGCGCCACGGCGTCGGCGGGTCGGGTGGAGACCCGGTCGGGTCGTCGGCTCAGACCTCGACCGCGGCCTGGTGGTCCGGCGCCGGCTGCCCGGACGTGGCGGCGGCACCCCCGTCCTTGCTGCCGGAGACGGCGCGGACGGCCGGGATGAGGCCGGCGATCAGCGCGGCGACCAGTGCGATGCCACAGCCGATGGCCAGGCCGGTGCGGAACCCGCTCTCGGAGGTGAAGGTGTGGCCGCCCATGGTGACGGTCAGCTGGGAGAGGACCACGCCCATCACGGCGGCTCCGACCGAGGTGCCGAGTGAACGCATGAGGGTGTTGAAGCCGTTGGCGGCGGCCGTCTCGGCGAGTGGCACCGAGCTCATGATGAGCGCGGGCATCGAACCGTAGGCGAGGCCCACGCCGCTGTTGATCACCATGAGCGCCAGCATGAGGCCCCACGCGGAGCCCATGAGCGCCAGCGACAGGCCGTACCCGGCGGCCAGCACCAGGACACCGCAGATCAGGGTGAACTTCGGGCCGCGGGCGTCGGTGAGCTTCCCGCCGAGCGGCGAGACGATCATCATCATGATCCCGCCGGGCGCCATCCACAGACCCGCGGCGAGCATCGACTGTCCCAACCCGTAGCCGGTGGCCTCGGGGAACTGGAGCAGCTGCGGCACGACCAGCATGCTCGCGTACATGCCGAAACCGACGAAGACGGAGGCCACGTTGGTGAGCAGCACCCGCGGGCGGGCCGTGGTGCGCAGGTCGATCAGCGGATCGCGGGTGCGCAGCTCCCAGGCGCCCCAGGACAGCAGGATCACCGCGGCGGCGGCGAACAGCCCGAGGGTGGTCGCTGAGCCCCAGCCCCAGTTGGCGCCCTTCGACACGGCGAGCAGCAGACAGATCAGCCCGGCGCCGAGGCCCACCGCTCCCGGGGCGTCGAAGCGCTCACCCCTGGCGCCGGCCGGGACCTCCGGGATGAGGAACCAGATCGCCACGGCGATCAGCGCGGCCAGCACGGCGGAGCCCCAGAACAGCACGCGCCAGTCGGCGTACTGGGCGACCGCCGCCGCGATCGGCAGGCCGAGCCCGCCGCCGATGCCCATGGAGGCGCTCACCAGCGCGATGGAGGAACTGAGCTTCTCCGGCGGGACCACGTCACGCAGCAGGGCGATGCCGAGCGGCACCATGCCCATGCCCATCCCCTGCAGCCCGCGCCCGACGATCATCGGCACGACGGAGGAGGCGAGGGCGCACACCAGCGAGCCCGCCACGAGCGGCACGGAGCACGCCAGAAGCATGCGGCGCTTGCCGGTCAGGTCACCGAGCCGTCCGGAGATCGGCACGCAGATCGCGCCCGCCAGCAGGGTGACGGTGATCACCCATGCCGCGTTCGACGATGTGGTGTGCAGGATCTCGGGCAACTCGGCGATGAGCGGCGTGACCAGTGTCTGCATGATCGCGGCGGTGATGCCGGCGAGGGCCAGCGTGGCGACCACACCGCCGGTGCGGGCCGTGGGCTGGGGGGCGTCCATTCGGGACTCCAGAAAGTGAGGAGGCCGCCGGGCTCGGTTCGCGCGCCGGGGGCCTCATGTAAACAACTGCTTACACAGACGCTAGAGCAGCTCCGGGCGTGTGGTCAACATTTGTTTACATCGCGGGGGACGTACCGTTCGGGTGGAGAGAGGACAGCGATGAAAGCCAGCAACACCCCGGCCGGTCCCGCCCGCCAGGCGTCGAAGGCCGGTACGCAGCCCCGGACCCGGTCGGCCGGTGCGCCGTCCGCGACGTCGTCGGCCGGCGGCCCGGCGGCATCCCGGCGCGGAGGCGGTGCCAGAACCCGTGCGCTGCTGCTCGACTCGGCCCGCCGCCGTTTCGCGCACGACGGATACGCGGCCACCACCGTGCGCGACATCGCCGACGACGCCGGAGTCAACGTCGCGCTGATCAACCGTTACTTCCAGTCCAAGGAAGGGCTCTTCGAAGCCTGCCTGAAGGGGGTCATCGACGAACTCGGCCGCGAGGCGGGGGCGGTGGCCGGCCTGGAGCAGGTGCCGGAGCGGATCGGCGCCTACACCGCCGGTCTGCTCACCGCGGACGGCTCCCGGGACGCCCTCCTCCTGCTGCTGCGCGCCTCGGGCGACGACCGTACCGAGAAGATGCGCACCGGTCTGCTGCGCACGTTCAGCGAGCGGCTCGCCGCGGCGGCCGGGTGGCGGCCCGACGCCCCCGACGGGGACCGGCTGCTGCTGCGCGCCCAGCTCGTGCTGTCGGTGACCTTCGGCATCACGGTGCTGCGGGCGTCCCGCGGCCTGGAGCCGCTCGCGTCGGCCACCGAGGGGGAACTCGGCGGGCCGTTGGGCGAGCTGGCCGACGCCCTGCTCACCGGGCGGCACTGAGCCGCGGTGCGCCGGACCGGCCGCCGGACCGGTCCACGTGCCGGGGCCCGCTGACGCGCCGGGGCCGGTCGGCCCGTCAGCCGGCGGCCGGACCGGAAGGGGCCGGCCAGGCCGCCGGGCCGGGAGGCGCGGTCGCGGGCCGCGCCCGTCGTCGTCGCGCACGGAGCGTCCCCCGCCGCCCCGCCCCGCCCCGCCTCACTCGCCGGCGCGGGCGGCGCGGGCGATGGCGGCGTCGACGAGGGCGACCGCCTCCTCGGCGGTGCGGCCGGGAAGACGGTTCCACGGCCCGATCAGGCCGGTCCAGCCCCGGGAGCGGAGTTCGGTGACGAGCCAGGCGCCCGCCCGGTCCACGGTGTCCAGCGAGCCGTAGCCCAAGCGGTGCGCGGTGAGCAGTGCGCCGCAGACGCAGCGGGCCCCCCGGATGTCGCGAAGCCGGTAGGGAGTGTTCTGCCAGCCCCACTCGGTCAGGATCTTCCGCGCGTAGGCGAGATGGGTGGAGGGGCGCACGTCGGGCTGCCCGATACGCCGCCAGGAGTGCAGCCGGTCGGGGAGGATCGCGCCCAGCCGCCCGGGGAGCGGGCGCTCGCGCGGGGCGCTGCCCGACAGGGCGCGGACGGACTCGGCGATGAGCTGTTCGACCGGTACGGAGAGCAGCGCGCGCCAGTCCGCGGTCCCGTGGTCCGGCGCCCGTTCCGCGCCCCCGGGCGTCTTCTCCGTCGTTCCGGCTGCCTGTTCCGTGGCTCCGGGGGAGAGGGGCGGTGCCGGCTCGGGCTCGGCGGCGGTGAGCCCCCAGCCGGAGACGATCTGCCGCCAGGCCTCCGTGTCGTACAGACGTGCCGCCTGGGCATCGAGCTGATCGGGGGTCAGTGCGGGGGCGGGGGCGGGGGCGGGAGAGGGCGTGGGGGTGGGGATCGGGGTCGGCATGGGCGCGCAGCCTCCGGCGGGTTCTCGGCGTGGAGTCGAATATCCGACTTTGTGCTGAATGTCCGCCGTGAACGCAGATCGCTCCACCGGAGTGCGGCATTCGGGTGTGTCGCCGGGGATCCGGGGGATGGGCGAGGTGCGGGCGGCCCGCCGCCGACGGCGCGGAGCCGGGCCGTTCCCGGCCGGTTCCGGGCCGACGCGGGGTGGGGGCCCACCGCTCCCGCGCAAGTCGGACCGCACGTCACCGCCGCGCGTCACCACCCGCGTCCCGCGCCCGCGCCCCGCATCTCGTGCGAGCCGGCGCACCCAGAACATCTCGCGCCCGCGCGCATCTCGTGCCCGCGCGAGCTCCCCGAGCCCGCCAGTCCCGCGCGAGCCCCCCACACGAGTTCCCCGGGCGGGCCCGGCGAGCCTTCTCACGCCTGGACGGGGAGCCCCGCCGCGCGCCACGCCTGGAAGCCGCCGATCAGGTCCGTCGCCCGGTGCAGCCCCAGTCGGTGCAAGGACGCGACGGCGAGGCTCGACGCGTACCCCTCGTCGCAGATCACCACGATCCGCAGATCGTGGCCCACCGCCTCCGGGACCCGGTGGCTCCCGTACGGATCGAGCCGCCATTCCAGTTCGTTGCGCTCGACGACCAGCGCCCCCGGGATCAGCCCGTCCCGCCTCCGCAGCTCCGCGTAGCGGATGTCGACGAGCAGCGCCCCGTCGGCGGCCGCGGCGGCGGCCTCCCCGGGGCCGACCCTGACGAACCCGGACCGGACCCGTTCCAGCAGTTCGTCGATTCCGACCGGCGCCGGTCCGCCCGCGGGGCCGGTCCGCTCGGGCGGTCCGGCCGGGCGGGGGCGGCTCACTGCCAGTCCTCCGGACGTTCGACCTGTTCGAGCCGGAGCACGGTGCCGGTGCGGCTGTACCGCCGGATGCGGGGCAGCGGCGGGAAGTACGCGTGGACGGAGACGGCGTGCTCCGTGGTGGACTCGTTCAGCACCTCATGGACATGGTGACGGCCGAACGCCCTGCCCTGCCCGGCGGGCAGCGCCCGGGAGCGGTCGATCCCCTCGGTGAGCTCCAGGGTCTTCCAGCCGTCGGTGGGCAGCCGGGCGGCCAGCGAGTACTCCTTGAGAGCGCCGGTCGCGGTGGTGAACGCGCCGATCGAGTCGGCGTGGTCGTGCCAGCCGGTGCCGGCGCCCGGCGGCCAGCCGATCAGCCATGCCTCGCTGACGCCGGGACCGTCGAGCGGAATCCAGGTGCGCCCCTCGGGATCGAGGGGCAGCGAGGCGACGATCGCGGCGTCGGCGGCGACACGGCGGACGAAGTCGAGCAGCTCGGCGGCCGACGGGCCGGAACCGGCGCCGGGGCCGGCGGGCGGAGACGCGGAGGGTGCGGAAGGGGAGGGCGAGGAAGGAGCAGACGCAGACAAGGGGAGCCGTCCTGAAGGGTTCGCGCGGAGGCACGCCGTACGGGTGAGCGCACGGCGTAGCAAGGAAGGGGCGAGTTCAGCAGGACGGGCGACACACGCAGCCCGCATAGCGGACGAGGTCCATATGGACCCTCCGCCACAGGCGCACATCGGTGTCGGTCACGTTCCGGAGTACACCACGCGGTCGCGCGGCGGTCAATTGATGTCCGCCGTGCGGTCGGCGCGGGCGGCGGTGGGCGCCGCCCCGCCGCGCACCGTGTCCGCCGCGGCGAAGAGCTCCTGCGCCCGCACCCCGCCGAACGACGCCACGAGATGACCGTCGGGCCTGATCAGCAGCACCGTGTGGGCCGGGGCGCCCGGGTAGCCCTCCGTCACCAGCAGCTCGCCGGGGGCCGGCAGCGCGTCGACGGCCGCGGCCAGACGCGGCATGACGCCCGCGGACTTCCAGTGCCGCCGGTCCCAGACCCCGGTGCCCGGCGCCACCAGGAGCACCAGCAGCTTCCCCCGCCCCAGCCGCTCGCGCAGCCGTACGGCGGTGCCGTCGGGCGCCGTCACCCGCACATCGGTGACCGGCGCACCGGGGGGCGTACCCACAAAGGTGTGCGCCTCGGCATGCGACGGCGCAAGGGGCGAATGCGAGTACGAAGGGGGCGCGCCGAGGGGGCCCCGGCCCAGATGCCCGTCCATGAGCAGCGAGTCGTGCCCCCGTGCGCTCCCCGGGACCAGGCTCCGCAGCCCTCCGCCGCCGCGCAGGATCGGCAGCGACTGGTCCGCGGCGCGCAGCCGCGCGGCCACCGCCGCCCGCCGCTCCGCCTGATAGCTGTCGAGCAGCGCGTCCGAGGCGCCGTGGTGCCAGGCCAGGGCCAGCTTCCAGGCGAGGTTCTCGGCGTCCCGCACCCCTTCGTCGAGCCCCTGGGTGCCCAGCGCGCCCAGCAGATGGGCGGCGTCCCCGGCCAGGAAGGCCCGCTCGGCCCGCCAGCGCAGGGCGAGCCGGTGGTGCAGCGTGTACACGCCGGTGTCCAGCAGTTCGTACGCCGGTGTCTGCCCGCACCAGCCGTCCAGGGTGTCCCGGATGCGGGCGATCAGGGCGTCCGGGGTGACCAGCTCGCCGCGCGGCGGCAGCAGCCAGTCCAGCCGCCAGACGCCGTCCGGCAGCGGCCGCGCGGTCACCTCGGCGCCCCCGCCGCGCCACGGCGGCAGCCGGTGCAGCACGGCCCGTCCGGGCCACGGCAGTTCGGCGCGCAGCGCCGCGACCGCGTGCCGCTCCACCGCCGTGCGCCCGGGGAAACGGATGTCGAGGAGCTTGCGCACGGTGGACCTGGCGCCGTCGCAGCCCACCAGGTAACTGCCGCGCCACCACGTGGAGTTCGGCTCCCTGGTGCGCACCGTGACCCCGGTGGCGTCCTGTTCCAGCGAGTCGATCCGGCTGGGCGCGGCCACCTGCACGAGCCGGTGCGCGGCCACCGCGTCCCGCAGGCCGCGGGTCAGCGCGTGCTGCGGCAGATGGACGGGGGAGGGGGGCGGCGGCGCGTCGTCGGCGTCCTCCGGGTCCCCGTCCCCGCTTCCGCCCGCGCCCAGGGGCAGCTCGCGTACCAGTTGCTTGCGCCGCATGGACCGCCAGCCGGACCAGCGCGCGCCCTCGTGCCGGAGCGTCTCGCAGCCCAGGCGTTCCACCAGGTCGGCGGTGTCCTCGCGCAGCACCACGGTCCGGGCGGGGCGCGTCTCGTTCCGCTCCGGATCCTCGTCGAGGAGGACGCAGGGGACGTCCTGCGCGGCGAGGGCGAGCGACAGCGCCAGGCCGACCGGCCCCGCGCCGACCACGATCACCGGGTCCACGGGGCGGCTCCTCGAATCCGTGCGCACGCCGTCGGCGCCGGAGCCGGAACCGGCGGCGGCGACGCGGGTGAGAGGGGCGAACCGCCCGTGGACGGACCGGAGGACGGAGGAGGTGTGGTGGCGGCGGGGGAAGGGGGCGCGATCACAGAACGTATGCAACCTACTGCCGGTGCCCGCGTCAAGCGACACCGGAAGCGGCGAGGGGCGGTGGCATGACCGCCACCGCCCCTCGGGCGCCTGGTACGACGCGTGGTCAGGCCGCGTGCCCGTCCTCGACCACGAGCGCCGGCTCACCGATCGTCGTCGGTGCGCCCCCGGGCGAGGTGCCCTTGTTCTTCTTGGCGCGCCGCAGCCACTGCTCCAGCCGGCGCGCGAACGTGGTGAGCGCGAAGTTCACCGCGATGTAGATCACCGCCACGACGGTGAAGCAGGCGATGGTGTTCGCGCCGTAGTTGGCGCTCATCGGGCGGACCGAGGCGAGCAGTTCGGGGAAGGTCAGCACGGCGCCGCCGAGCGCGGTGTCCTTCATGATCACGACCAGCTGGCTGACGATCGCCGGCAGCATGGCCGTCACCGCCTGCGGCAGCAGCACGGACGTCATGATCTGGCTCTTGCGCATGCCGATCGCCTTGGCCGCCTCCGCCTGCCCCTTCGGCAGAGAGTCGATGCCGGCCCGCACGATCTCCGCCAGCACGGAGGCGTTGTACAGGACGAGACCGGTCACCACGGCGTACAGCGGGCGGACATCGGTGCTGATGTCGGTGTACTCCGCGTACACCGCGTTCGCGGTGATCATCAGGATCAGCACGGGAATGGCGCGGAAGAACTCCACGACGACCCCGGAGGGCACGCGGACCCACCGGTGGTCCGAGAGCCTGCCGATACCGAACAGGGCGCCCAGCGGCAGCGCGATGACCAGGGCGAAGAACGCCGCCTTGAGGGTGTTCTGGAGCCCCGGCCAGATGTACGTCTCCCACGGCTGGGAACTGGTGAAGAAGGGCTTCCACTTGACCCAGTCGAGCTGGTGCTTCTCGGCCAGGCCGTCGTACACCCACCACACCACGACCGCGGCGCACACGACGAACAGTGCCGTGTACAGGATGTTGCGCGCCTTCGCGCGGGGGCCGGGGGCGTCGTAGAGAACCGAGGAACTCATCGCTTCACCGCCACCTTCTTGCTCACCCAGCCGAGGATCAGGCCGGTCGGGAGGGTCAGGACGACGAAGCCGAAGGCGAAGACCAGCGCGATCAGAATCAGCTGGGCCTCGGCCTCGATCATGCCCTTCATCAGGTAGGAGGCCTCGGCGACCCCGATCGCGGCGGCCACCGTGGTGTTCTTCGTCAGCGCGATCAGCACGTTGGACAGTGGATTGACCACCGCGCGGAACGCCTGGGGAAGGATGATCAGCCACAGCACCTGGGTGAAGCTCAGCCCGAGCGCACGTGCCGCCTCGGCCTGGCCGACCGGCACCGTGTTGATGCCGGAGCGCAGCGCCTCGCAGACGAAGGCGGCGGTGTAGGCGATCAGGGAGAGCACCGCGAGCCGGAAGTTGATGTCCTTGAAATCGCTCGCGCCGAGTGTGACGTTCAGCGTCTGGGAGAGACCCAGCGACGAGAACACGATGATCACGGTCAGCGGAATGTTCCGGACCACGTTCACGTACGCGGTGGCGAAGCCGCGCATCAGGGGGACCGGGCTGACCTTCATGCCGGCCAGTAGCGTTCCCCATATGAGGGAGCCGAGAGCTGAGTAGACGGTGAGCTGCACCGTCACCCAGAAGGCCCCCAGCAGGTCGTAACCTTCAAGAAAGTCGAACACGATCTCCCGCGCTTCCGCGTGTCGGAGGGAGGGCACGGCGCGCCGCCGTCACGGGCGGCGCGCCCGGTCAGCCCCGCTTCACTTGACGATGTCGCCGATCTTCGGGGCGGGCTCGTTCTTGTAGTTCGCCGGGCCGAAGTTGTCCTTGACGGCCTTGTCCCAGGAACCGTCCGAGACCATCTTGGTGAGCGCGTCGTTGATCTTCTTCTTGAGGTCCTCGTCGCCCTTCTTCAGGCCGATGCCGTAGTTCTCGTTGGTCATCTTGAAGCCGGCCAGCTTGAACTTGCCCTGGAAGTTCTGCTGCGAGGCGAAACCGGCCAGGATGCTGTCATCGGTGGTCAGCGCGTCGACGGCCTTGTTCTCCAGACCGGACAGACACTCCGAGTAGCCGCCGTACTCCTGGAGCTGAGCCTTCGGCGCCAGCTTGTCGTGGACGTTCTTCGCCGAGGTCGAGCCGGCGACCGAGCACAGCTTCTTGTTGTTGAGGTCGGCCGGGGACTTGAACGAGTCGTCGTCGGCGCGGACGAGGATGTCCTGGTGCGCCAGCAGGTACGGGCCCGCGAAGTCGACCTTCTGCAGCCGCTCGTCGGTGATCGAGTAGGTGGCGGCGATGAACTTCACGTCACCGCGCTCGATCGCCGTCTCGCGGTCGGCGCTCTTGGTCTCCTTGAAGACGATGTCCTTGGCGTCGTAGCCGAGTTCCTTGGCGACGTACGTGGCGACGTCGACGTCGAAGCCGGTGTACTTGCCGTCGGGGGTCTTCAGGCCCAGACCGGGCTGGTCGATCTTGATGCCGATCGTGATCTTGCCGCCGCCCGAACCGTTCGAACCGCCGTCCTTCTTGTCGGAACCACAGGCGGTGGCGGCGAGGGCGAGCGCGAGCACGGCGGCCGAGGCGGTGGTGACCTGACGAAGCTGCATGGTGGGTTTCCCTAGAGTTGACGCGATGAGGGTGACCGCCGGCCCCGGGACCGGCGGTGAGGAATCGATCGGGTGCGATCAATCGGTTGCGATCAGTGGTGAAGGATCTTCGACAGGAAGTCCTTGGCCCGGTCGCTGCGCGGGTTGCTGAAGAACTGCTCGGGCGTGGCCTGTTCGATGATCTTGCCGTCCGCCATGAAGACGACCCGGTTCGCGGCCGAACGCGCGAATCCCATCTCGTGGGTGACCACGACCATCGTCATGCCGTCCCGGGCGAGCTGCTGCATGACCTCCAGCACCTCGTTGATCATCTCCGGGTCCAGCGCCGAGGTCGGCTCGTCGAACAGGATCACCTTGGGATCCATCGCCAACGCCCGTGCGATCGCCACGCGTTGCTGCTGGCCGCCGGAGAGCTGGGCGGGGTACTTGTCGGCCTGCGTCGCCACGCCCACCCGCTCCAGCAGCGAACGGGCCTTCTCCTCGGCGGTCTTCTTGCCCGTCCTGCGGACCTTGAGCTGGCCCAGCATCACGTTCTCGAGCACCGTCTTGTGCGCGAAGAGATTGAACGACTGGAAAACCATCCCGACGTCGGCGCGGAGCCGGGCCAGCTCCCTGCCCTCCTGGGGCAGCGGCCTGCCGTCGATCGAGATGTCACCCGAGTCGATCGTCTCCAAGCGGTTGATCGTGCGGCACAGCGTGGACTTCCCGGACCCGGAGGGCCCGATGACGACCACGACCTCGCCCCGGGCGATGGTCAGGTCGATGTCCTGGAGCACATGCAGCGCGCCGAAGTGCTTGTTGACGTCGCTCAGTACGACAAGGTCGTTGGCCGCGACCGCGGCCTCCTCGGCGCCCTTGGTCACTGAAACTCCGCTCATCGGCTTCTTGCTCCGTCCTCCTCGGTTGGGAAGGACCCTAGGGTGCGGTACGACCAGCGTCATCACATCTGAGCGAGAATTGAGGATAACGATCCGCGGGTCCACGGACACACCCTGTGAGCGGCTGTGCGGGTGGGGTGCCCGGGGCGTACCGGGTGGATAACAGATGGCTCGATGCGGTGGGCGGGCCCTTGACTGACGTACCGCTCATCGGAGTGGATGCCCTCGTACGCCATGACGTGAAACACCTCCGTACGGGGAAGTGACGAGAGGCGTACGGAAAACGGCACCGACGCCGCCCGCGCATCGCGCGGCCACGGACACACCCTGCGGGACGTGACACCGCACCATCGGAAGGGGGCGCATGAGACTGCTGCTCGTCGAGGACGACAACCACGTCGCCGCCGCCCTCTCCGCGATACTCGCCCGGCACGGCTTCCGGGTCGTGCACGCGCGCACCGGCGAGGAGGCGCTCCAGGCGCTCCTGCCCGCGGACACGGAGCCCTTCGGCGTCGTGCTCCTCGACCTCGGCCTGCCCGACCAGGACGGCTACGAGGTGTGCGGGAAGATCCGCAAGCGCACCTCCACCCCGGTGATCATGGTGACCGCCCGCTCCGACGTCCGGTCGCGGATTCACGGCCTCAACCTGGGCGCCGACGACTACGTCGTCAAGCCCTACGACACCGGCGAACTCCTCGCCCGCATCCACGCCGTCAGCCGGCGCACCTCCACGGGCGAGGACACCCTGTCCACGCCGGTCGCCGCGCTGCGTCTGGGGCACGTCCGGATCGAACTGCCGACCCGCCGGGTCAGCGTCGACGGCGCGGAGATCCAGCTCACCCGCAAGGAGTTCGACCTGCTCGCGCTGCTGGCCCAGCGGCCGGGCGTGGTCTTCCGAAGGGAGCAGATCATCAGCGAGGTGTGGCGCACGAGTTGGGAGGGCACCGGCCGCACGCTCGAAGTGCACGTGGCCTCCCTGCGCTCCAAGCTGCGGCTGCCCGCCCTGATCGAGACGGTGCGCGGGGTCGGCTACCGCCTCGTCGCCCCGTCCGCGTAGCGGCGTACGGCGGCTCACGGTGCCGAGCAGAGGCGAGTAGAGGCGGACGTCCCAGGTGCGCACCCGGTTGCTCCCCCTGCTCATCGTGCTGATGGCGAGCGTGCTGCTCGCGCTCGGCTTCCCGCTGGCCGTGAGCGTGGCCAACGCCCAGCAGCAGCGCGTCGTCGTCGACCGCATCGACGACGCGGCGCGGTTCGCCGCGCTCGCCCAGTTCGTCGCCGAGCGCAGCCCCGGCTACGACGAGCGGCGGCGCACCCTGCGCGGCGAACTGGACACCTACGCCTCCGTGTACGGCATCCACGCCGGCGTCCTCTACCGCGACGACAGCGCCATGGCCAAGGCCCCCGCGGCCTGGGAACTGCCCCTGGACGGGGAGGGGCGCGAGGCGTTCAAGGAGGCGCTGCTCGGGCGGCGCAGCCACGACCCGCCGCAGGTCTGGCCGTGGCAGCGGGGCAGGATCGTCATCGCCTCGCCCGTCGTGCGGGACGGCGACGTGGTCGCCGTCGTGGTCATCGACTCGCCCACCACCGAGATGCGCGCGCGCACCCTGCGCGGCTGGCTGCTCATCGCGGCCGGCGAGGCGGTCGCCATGCTGGTCGCGGTCGGCGCCGCGATCCGGCTCACCGGATGGGTGCTGCTGCCGGTGCGCACCCTGGACGCGGCCACCCACGACATCGCCAGCGGGCGGATGCGGTCGAGGGTCGCGGCCTCCGGGGGCCCGCCCGAACTCCGGCGGCTGGCACGCTCGTTCAACGAGATGGCGGACAACGTCGAAACCGTGCTGGAGCAGCAGCGCGCCTTCGTCGCGGACGCCTCGCACCAGTTGCGCAACCCGCTCGCCGCGCTGCTGCTGCGGATCGAGCTGCTCGCGCTCGAACTCCCCGAGGGCAACGAGGAGATCGCCTCCGTGCGCACCGAGGGCAAGCGGCTCGCACAGGTCCTGGACGATCTCCTCGACCTGGCGCTGGCCGAGCACGCCGCGGCCGACCTCCAGCTCACCGACATCGGCGCGCTCACCGAGGAACGCGTCGCCTCCTGGCGGCCGGTCGCGGACGACAGGGGAGTGCGGCTCCGGGCGGACGGCCCGGCCGCCGTGACGGCGTGGACGGACCCCATCGCCCTGTCCAGCGCCCTGGACGCCGTCATCGACAACGCGCTGAAGTTCACCCCCGCCGGGGAGGAGGTCCTGGTCACGGTCGGCTCCGGGCGCGACGACGTCACGGTCGTCGTCGCGGACCGCGGCCCCGGCCTCACCCCCCAGGAACTGGAGCGCGTCGGGGACCGCTTCTGGCGCAGCACACAACACCAGAACGTGAAGGGTTCCGGTCTCGGGCTCTCCATCTCCAAGGCGCTCCTGGCGGCGGGCGGCGGCTCCCTCGCCTACGCGGCCAACGAACCCCACGGGCTGCGCGTGACGGTGACGGTGCCGCGCAACGGCCCCCAGGGCTGAGCCGACGCGGACGTACCGGGCGCGTGGAACGCGTGGACTTCACGGCCTCGCGGCCTCCGGGAACCTCACGGCCCGCACGGGTCCCACCGGCACACCGGCCACACGTCCGCGCCGCACGCGGGCCTCACGCCCGAGCCGCACGCGGCCCCACGCCGGTCCGGCGGCGCGCTACGGCTTCACCGAGCGGTAGTAGCGCTTGGCCCCCTCGTGCAGCGGCAGCGGATCGGTGTAGATCGCCGTCCGCAGATCCACCAGCTGGGCCGCGTGCACCTCGCGCCCGATCCGGTCCCGGCTGTCGATCACGGTGCGGGTGAACGCCTCGGTCAGCGACGGATCGGTGCGGTCCGTGGTCACCAGCACATTGGCGATCGCCACCGTCGGCACCGCCTGCCCCTGCTGGGCGGTGCGATAGGCGTCGGCGGGCATCACGGCCGACCGGTAGTGCCGGGCCGACCCGCCCGCGGCCTGGAGCTCCTTGATCAGCGGCGCCTCCAGCGGTACCAGCCGGATCGGGAACCGGTCCGACAGCTCCTGCACGGCCGAGGTCGGCAGACCGCCGGACCAGAAGAAGGCGTCGAGCCGCCCCTGCTCCAGCTTCCGCGGCATGGTGTCGATGCCGTCGGGCACCGGCCGCACGTCGTCCGCCGGATCGAGGCCCGCGGCCGTCAGGAGCCGGTCGGCGACCAGCCGCACGCCCGACCCCGGCTGCCCCACCCCGACGCGCCTGCCCCGCAGGTCCGAGACCTGCCGCACCGGCGAGTCCCGGGGCACCACCAGCTGGATGTAGTCGTCGTACAGCCGCACGCAGCCGCGCAGCCGGTCGGCGCCCGGACCGCGGTCGCGCAGATAGGTGGCGAGGGCGTCGGCGGTGGCGATGGTGAAGTCCGCCTGCCCGGTCGCCACCCGCGCGATGTTCTGCCGGGAGCCCTCACTGGTCCTCAGCCGGATGGACACCCGCGGCAGATCCCGGGCGAGATCGCCCCTCAGCCGCTCGCCGTACCGCTGGTACACCCCGCTGCGCACCCCGGTGCTGAAGGTCAGCGTCCCGCTCGGCGCCGGCTTCCCGAGCGGGAGCAGCCACCACAGCAGCAGCCCGAGCGCGACGACGAGGACGGCGCCGGCCCGGAGGGCGCGCCGGCGGCCGGGACGGGGCGGTGCCTGGAGCATGGCGGCGATCCTGCCAGCCCGTCCCGGCGATGACCAGGGGATCGGGCGGGCCCGTTCCGCGCCGGCCGGGACCGCGGCCTCCGGCGCGGGAGGCGCTCGGCGGACCGCCTACCCTTGAGGGATGACCAGCAGCAGCGACCGGAGCCCCGCAGTGGACGTCCCAGCACCCAAGAGCTACGAAATCCGCACCTACGGGTGCCAGATGAACGTCCACGACTCCGAGCGGCTGTCCGGACTGCTGGAGGAGGCGGGTTACGTACGCGCCGCGGAGGGCTCCGACGGCGACGCCGACGTCGTCGTCTTCAACACCTGCGCGGTGCGGGAGAACGCCGACAACAAGCTCTACGGCAACCTCGGCCGGCTCGCCCCGATGAAGACCAGGCGCCCCGGCATGCAGATCGCCGTCGGCGGCTGCCTGGCCCAGAAGGACCGGACGACCATCGTCGAGCGCGCCCCCTGGGTGGACGTCGTCTTCGGCACGCACAACATCGGCAAGCTGCCCGTGCTGCTGGAGCGCGCCCGCGTCCAGGAGGAGGCGCAGATCGAGATCGCCGAATCCCTGGAGGCGTTCCCCTCCACGCTCCCCACCCGCCGCGAATCCGCCTACGCGGCGTGGGTCTCCATCTCCGTCGGCTGCAACAACACCTGTACCTTCTGCATCGTCCCGGCGCTGCGCGGCAAGGAGAAGGACCGCCGCACCGGCGACATCCTCGCCGAGATCGAGGCGCTGGTCGCCGAGGGCGTCTCGGAGATCACCCTGCTCGGGCAGAACGTCAACGCGTACGGTTCCGACATCGGCGACCGCGAGGCGTTCTCCAAGCTGCTGCGCGCCTGCGGGAGGATCGACGGCCTGGAGCGGGTCCGCTTCACCTCGCCCCACCCGCGCGACTTCACGGACGACGTGATCGCCGCCATGGCCGAGACGCCCAACGTGATGCACCAGCTCCACATGCCGCTGCAGTCCGGCTCGGACACCGTGCTCCGGGCGATGCGGCGCTCGTACCGCCAGGAACGCTTCCTCGGCATCATCGAGAAGGTGCGCGCCGCGATGCCGGACGCCGCCATCTCCACCGACATCATCGTGGGCTTCCCCGGCGAGACCGACGAGGACTTCGAGCAGACCCTGCACGTGGTGCGCGAGGCGCGCTTCGCCAACGCGTTCACCTTCCAGTACTCCAAGCGCCCCGGGACCCCGGCCGCCGAGATGGCGGGGCAGATCCCCAAGGAGATCGTCCAGGAGCGCTACATGCGCCTGTCCGCCCTCCAGGAGGAGATCTCCTGGGAGGAGAACAAGAAGCAGGTGGGCAGGACGCTGGAGATCATGGTCGCGGAGGGCGAGGGCCGCAAGGACGGGGCCACCCACCGCCTCTCCGGCCGCGCCCCCGACAACCGCCTGGTCCACTTCACCGAGCCCGACGAGGAGGTGCGCCCGGGCGACGTGGTGACCGTGGAGGTCACCTACGCGGCCCCGCACCACCTGCTCGCCGAGGGGCCGGCGGTGGCCGTACGGCGGACCCGGGCCGGGGACGCCTGGGAGAGGCGCAACACCGCCGAGGCCGCCAAGCCGGCCGGCGTGATGCTGGGGCTGCCGGGCATCGGCGCCCCGGCGCCGCTGCCCGCCGTGGCGGCCCCCGGCTGCGGCTGCGACTGACCGGCCGCAGCGGCCGTCGGCCCCCCCGGCGCGCGTGCGCGGCGCGCGGACCGGCCCCGTCGGCGACCGGGGGAGCGGAGGCGGCGGACGGCGGAGGCGGCGCACGCAGGCAGTACGCTGCCGGACATGCTTGTCGCCGCCGCTGTCTGCCCCTGCCCGCCCCTGCTGGTGCCCGAGGTCGCCGCCGGCGCCGCGCCCGAACTCGACGCGCTGCGGGAAGCCTGCGCCGACGCGCTGAAGACGCTGGCCGCGGCCCGGCCCGAGTTGCTGGTCGTGGTCGGGCCAGCGGCCCACGCCGGGCGCGGACCGCACGCCGAGGGGGCCGTCGCCACCTTCCGGGGCTTCGGCGTCGACCTCGGCGTACGTCTGGGCCGCGATCTCGGGCCCGCCCCGGAGCGTACGCTTCCGCCGTCCCTGGCGGTCGGCGCCTGGCTGCTCGCCCGGGCACGATGGGCGGACACGCCCGTCGAGGGCCTCGGCGTGGGGGAGCCCCTGGAAACGGAGCGCTGCGTGAGCACCGGGCGGGATCTCGCCGCCCGGGCGGACCGGGTGGCACTGCTGGTCATGGGCGACGGCAGCGCCTGCCGCACGGTCAAGGCCCCCGGCTATCTGGACGAGCGCGCCGAGGCGTTCGACGCCGCCGCCGCGCACGCCCTGGGCACGGCCGATCCGGCCGCGCTCATCGCGCTGGACGAGTCGCTGGCGTACGAACTGAAGGCGGCGGGCCGTGCGCCCTGGCAGGTGCTCGCGGGCGCCGCCGAGGGCGCGGGCCTGCGCGGGCGGCTGCTGTACGAGGACGCCCCCTACGGCGTGGGCTACCTGGTGGCCGCCTGGTCCTGAGCCGCCGCGGGACGTCCGCCCGCACGCCGGGGCGTCGCCCGACCGCTCCCCGAGAGCGCGCGGTCACGCGGCATACGGCCGCGCGGCTCGGTCACCGTACGGCCGTGTACCGGTTTGATCCCTGCGCACACCTCGCCCGCCCCCGGGCGTCGCCGCCCGGCGTCGTCTCACGGAGTGGGCGGCGGCGTGTCCGGCGGCGTGCCCTTCTCGTGCTCGGGCGTGCCCTCCTCATGCTTGTGGGACAGGCGCTCGACCGCTTCCTTGGCCTTCCTCGCGCCGGACTCGATCTTGTCGCTGTACTTGCCCTTGGTCTTTTCGTCGACCGTCCGCGCCGCCTTGTCGAGTCCGTGGTCGATCTTCTCCCCGTGCTGATGCGCGAGTTCGCCGACCTTGTCCCTGGCGGGGCTCAGCTTCGCCTTCAAAGTGTCCAGGAAGCCCATCGGGCACCGTCCCTGCTCGGAAGAAACGTCTCCGGACGTCCTCCGCGGCCTCGCCGCCGACCACCGCGCCGACCGTATGGCAAACCGGGATAAACGCCCGCGTTCACCTACAAATTCTACTGGCGCGGGCCGGGATTCGCGCCGTCCCCGACCGCTGCCCGCACCAGCCCGGGGCGCGGCCGCCGGTCCGGGCGCGCGACCCGTTCGGAGTACCCCGGGAGGTTTGCGAGACTGGGGCGGTGACAAGCTCAGCTCCCGCGCCGCGGGTCATCGCCGTCGTCGGTCCCACCGCTGCCGGAAAGTCCGATCTGGGGGTGTTCCTCGCCCAGCGGCTCGACGGCGAGGTGATCAACGCCGACTCGATGCAGCTCTACCGGGGCATGGACATCGGGACCGCGAAGCTGACGCCGGACGAGCGCGGAGGCGTTCCGCACCGTCTGCTGGACATCTGGGACATCACCGAGACCGCCAGCGTGGCCGCGTACCAGCGGCTGGCCCGGGCGGAGATCGACCGACTGCTCGCCGAGGGCCGCACCCCCGTCCTGGTCGGCGGCTCCGGCCTCTATGTGAAGGGTGCCATCGACGCCCTGGAGTTCCCCGGCACCGACCCCCGGGTGCGGGCCGGGCTGGAGCGGGAGCTGGCCGAGCACGGCCCCGGAGCCCTGCACGCCCGGCTCGCCGCCGCCGACCCCGAGGCGGGCCGGGCCATCCTGCCGGGCAACGGCCGTCGGATCGTCCGCGCCCTCGAGGTCATCGAGATCACCGGCAAGCCCTTCACCGCCAACCTGCCGGGTGACGAAGCGGTGTACGACGCCGTCCAGATCGGCGTCGACGTGGCCCGTCCGGAGCTCGACGAGCGCATCGCCCGCAGGGTCGACCGGATGTGGGAGGCGGGACTCGTCGACGAGGTGCGCGACCTGGAGGCCCGCGGCCTGCGCGACGGAATCACCGCGTCGCGGGCGCTCGGCTACCAGCAGGTGCTCACCGCGCTGGCCGGGCGGTGCACAGAGGAGGAGGCGCGCGCCGAGACCGTCCGCGCCACCAAACGCTTCGCGCGCCGGCAGGACTCGTGGTTCCGCCGCGACGCCCGGGTCCACTGGCTGGACGGCGGCGCGGAACACCGCGGGGAACTCCTGGACCGTGCCCTGGCGTTGGTCGAACGAGCGGTTACAGCCTGATCACGTGATGGCATCGGGACGCTCAGCCCGTCAGTCCGGCGTCCCGGAGCGTGCCATCATCGAGCATCGATCGATCAGCGGAGTCCGAGTTGGGAGGGCGCGTGGCGATGGAGGCCGGCCCTCGCGACACGGAAGACGACGCACCGGGCAGGCGGCGCGCGACGGCGCACGAGCCGGTCCACGGGGCGGCGCACGACGCGGTTCCCGGCGCGCCGCACGAGGCCGCGCGCGAGTCCGTTCCCGACGCGGCGCACGAACTCCCGCACCAGGCGGTTCACGGGACCGCGCACGAGTCGGAGCACGAGCCGGACCGGCTGAGCCCCGACGGACCGGACGAACTCGACGTGCCCCCCGAGGTCGAGGTCGAACTGCGCCCCGCCAGGCGGCTGCGCATCTGGCAGCTCGCGCCGATCGTGGTGCTCGCCGCCATGGGCTCGCTGATGTTCGCCTTCCCGCTGGCCTTCGAGTTCGGCGACGGCGGCGCGGTCGTGGCCATGCTCGGCCTGCTGATCAGCTGCTGCGCCGCGGGCTGGGGCATGATGGCCGCCCGCCGCGTCGGCCACACCTGGCCCGGACTGCCGCCGAGGGGCAGCGGGGAGCGGCCCGACTGGCGCGTGATCGCCCTGTACGTCGTCCTGTGCCTGGTGCTGGTCGTCCTGGCCGTCGGACGGGTGGCCCGGCTGCGCTGACCCGCCCGCCCCGTCGCCGCCCCGTGCGGCGGTCCTCGAGGACCGGCTTCGGCGGCTGTCGGCGCCGCCTCGTACAGTTGGCCCGTGAGCACTGCGCAGATCGCCTTCCTCAAGGGCCACGGCACCGAGAACGACTTCGTGATCGTCCCCGACCCGGACGACGCCCTGGACCTGCCCGCCGCCGTCGTCGCCCGGCTGTGCGACCGCCGCGCCGGCATCGGCGGGGACGGGCTGCTGCACGTCGTGCGCTCCGCCGCCCACCCCGAGGCGCGCGCCATGGCGGACGAGGCGGAGTGGTTCATGGACTACCGCAACGCCGACGGCTCGATCGCCGAGATGTGCGGCAACGGCGTGCGCGTCTTCGCCCGCTACCTCCAGCGCGCCGGACACGCCGGGAAGGGCGATCTCGCCGTCGCCACCCGGGGCGGGGTGAAGAGGGTGCGCGTCGCCGGGGACGGCGACATCACCGTCGCCATGGGCCGCGCGACCCTGCCGGAGGCGGGCGTCACGGTCACCCTGGGCGGCCGCAGCTGGCCCGCCCGCAACGTCGACATGGGCAACCCGCACGCCGTCGTCTTCGTCGACGACCTGGCACACGCCGGCGACCTGCTCTCCGCGCCCCCGTACAGCCCCGCGGCCGTCTACCCCGACGGCGTCAACGTCGAGTTCGTCGTCGACCGGGGGCCGCGCCATGTGGCCATGCGCGTCCATGAGCGGGGCTCGGGCGAGACCCGCTCCTGCGGCACGGGCGCCTGCGCCGTCGCCGTCGCCGCGGCCCGCAGGGACGGCGCCGACCCGGCGAGGACCGGCACGCCGGTCACGTCCACGGTCGACCTGCCCGGCGGCGCCCTCGTCATCACCGAGCACCCGGACGGCGAGATCGAGATGACCGGCCCCGCCGTGATCGTCGCCGAGGGCGTCATCGACCCGGCCTGGCTCGCGGCCCGGCCCGCGTAGCCCCGGGGCGCGGGCCGCGGGCCCGCGCGATCCGCTCCGGACCCGCCGCCGCTCCGGCCGGGAGACCGGGCGCCGCCTCCGGGCCGTGTCCGGCATGACCGAAACGGCGGGTTCCGCGGCTTCGCTCGAATGGGTGATCCGTTTCACGCTGGGCAAGAGCGGGACTCCGCCACGTGGTGGGCTCGATAGCATCAAGCACCGGCCCGGAGGCGCGACCGCGCCATCCTCCGCCGGTCGACGTCGCCGGAGGTGCCCCCCATGAGCGCAGAGGCCGCCAACCCAGGTACACCCGTCCGCAGACGGGGCCGTCCCCTGATCGACCTCCGCAGACTCGGCCGCGTCGCCCTCCTCGGCCCCGTCCCCCGCGACCGGCTGCCGGACGCCATCAGCCATGTCGCGGAGGCGCACCGCGCCCACCATCCGGACGCCGACCTCTCCATCCTGCACCGGGCCTATCTGCTCGCCGAGTCCTCGCACCGCGGACAGATGCGCAAGAGCGGCGAGCCGTACATCACGCACCCGCTCGCCGTCACCCTGATCCTCGCCGAACTCGGCGCCGAGACCACCACGCTCACCGCCTCGCTGCTCCACGACACCGTCGAGGACACCGAGGTGACGCTCGATCAGGTGCGGGAGCAGTTCGGGAAGGAGGTCTGCTACCTCGTCGACGGCGTCACCAAGCTGGAGAAGGTCGACTACGGCGCGGCGGCCGAACCCGAGACCTTCCGCAAGATGCTGGTCGCCACCGGCGACGACGTCCGGGTGATGTCGATCAAGCTGGCCGACCGGCTGCACAACATGCGCACCCTCGGCGTGATGCGCCCGGAGAAACAGGCCAGAATCGCCAGGGTCACCCGCGACGTGCTGATCCCGCTCGCCGAACGGCTCGGCGTGCAGGCCCTCAAGACCGAGCTGGAGGACCTCGTCTTCGCGATCCTCCACCCCGAGGAGTACGAGGAGACCCGCGCGCTGATCGCCGCGGCCGGGCCCGACCCGCTCGCGCCGATCGCGGACGACGTCGCGAGGGTCCTGCGGGAGGCGGGCATCCCGGCCGACGTCCTCATCCGGCCGCGTCACCACCTCTCCGTGCACCGGGTCCGGATCAAACGCGGCGAGCTGCGCGGCACCGACTTCGGCCGCCTGCTGGTCCTCGTCGGCGAGGACGCCGACTGCTACGCCGTCCTCGGCGAACTGCACACCTGCTTCACCCCGGTGATCTCCGAGTTCAAGGACTTCATCGCCGCGCCCAAGTTCAACCTCTACCAGTCCCTGCACACCGCGGTCGTCGGCCCCGAGGGCGCGGTCGCGGAAGTCCTCATCCGCACCCACCGGATGCACAAGGTCGCCGAGGCGGGCGTCATCGCCCTCGGCAACCCCTACGCCTCGGACAACGGCCCGGGGCCCGGTCCCGGGTCCGCCGAACCCGCGGACGGGGAGCGCGCCGACCCGACCCGCCCCGGCTGGCTCTCCAGGCTCCTGCAGTGGCAGCGGTCGGCCCCGGACCCGGACACCTTCTGGACCACCCTCCGCGCCGACCTCGCCCAGGACCGCGAGATCACGGTCTTCGGCGCCGAGGGCGGCACCCTCGGCCTGCCCGCCGGGGCCAGCTGCGTCGACGCCGCCTACGCCCAGTACGGCGACCGGGCGCACAACTGCATCGGGGCCCGGGTCAACGGCCGGCTCGCCACCCTCGGCACCGTGCTGAACGACGGCGACACCGTGCAGCCGCTGCTGGCCGAGGACGCCGGATCCGGCCCCTCGCGCGCCTGGCTCGACCACGCCCGCACCCCCGCCGCCCGGATCGCCATCACCGGCTGGCTGGACGCCCACCCCGAGGCCCCGCAGGGCCCGCACGGCCGCCGGCGCGGGCCCCGGCCCGCCGCGCCCCACTCCCCGGGGGCCGCCGCGGGGACCGGCGACGAGCACGGCGCCGGGACCGCCGTGGCGGACCTGCCGGACGCCACCGTGCGCCTGGCGGGCTGCTGCACGCCCGTGCCCCCCGACGACGTCACCGGATTCGCCGTCCGCGGCGGCACCGTCACCGTGCACCGGCTGGAATGCCCCACGGCGGTCCGGATGCGGTCCGCCGGCCGGCCGCCGGTCGCCGTCAGCTGGGGCGAGACGGCCGCCTGCCGGGTCACCCTGATCGCCGAATCGTTCGGCCGCCCCCGGCTGCTCGCCGACCTCACCGAGGCGATCGCGACGGCGGGCGCGGCCGTCGTCTCCGCCACCGTCGAACCCCCCAGCGAACAGCGCGTCCGCCACACCTACACGCTGCAACTCCCCGACGCCGCCGGGCTTCCCGCCCTGATGCGCGCCATGCGCGAGGTGCCCGGGGTGTACGACGTGAGCCGCTCCCGGCACCCCGCGGCCGCCGTCTGACCCGCCCCGGGGGCCGTTCCGCGACCCGCGGCGGACCGGTGCTCCCCGGCGGACCGCGCGGTCCGCCGCCCGCCCGCGCGTGGCGCCGCCCGCCGCGGGGACCTCGTTCGAGTGGTGCGGCGCGTGCCGCGCCCGCCCGGACCGGCGTCGCTGATAGCGGTAGTTCATGCCGTTCATCTCCCGCCGCTCGCGGGCCGTCCTGCTGGCCGCCGCGTCGGCCGCCCTCGTCGCCGCCGCCCTCCCGTCGCCCGAGCCCCTCGGCATCGGGGACCGGCTCTTCCCGTACCTCGGCAACCCCGGTTACGACGTCCTCTCCTACGACATCGCCCTGACCTACCACGGCAACAACAGCAGACCGCTGGACGCCGTCACCACGATCGATGCCCGCACCACCGAACCGCTGGACCGGATCAACCTCGACTTCACCCGGGGCGCCGTCCGCGCGGTCGAAGTCAACGGCCTGCGCAGCGACTTCGCCACGGCGGGGGAGGACCTCGTCGTCAGCCCGCCCGGCCGCCTCCCGTCCGGAGTGCCCCTGCGCATCACCGTCCACCACACCAGCGACCCGAACGGCGGCCGGGACAGCGGGGGTTGGGTGCCCACTGCCGACGGACTGGTCATGGCGAACCAGGCCGACGCCGCGCACCGGGTCTTCCCCGGCAACGACCACCCCGCCGACAAGGCGTACTTCACCTTCCGGGTCACCGCGCCCAAGGGGCTCACGGTCGTCGCCAACGGCGTGCCCGTCCGCACGGTCCGGCACGGAGCCGAGACCACCTGGATCTACCGCACCGCGCACCCCATGGCCACCGAACTCGCCCAGGTCGGCATCGGCCGGTCCGCCGTGCTGCGACGCACCGGACCGCACGGGCTGCCGATGCGCGACGTGGTCCCGGCCGCCGACCGCGACCGGCTGGAGCACTGGCTCGCCAGGACGCCGGCCCACCTCGCGTGGATGGAGCGGCAGGTCGGCCGCTACCCCTTCGAGACGTACGGGCTGCTGATCGCCGACACCGAGACCGGCTTCGAGCTGGAGACCCAGACCCTCTCGCTCTTCGAGCGGTCGCTGTTCGAGCCGGGCGACTACCCCGAGTGGTACGTCGAGTCGGTCATGGTGCACGAGCTCGCCCACCAGTGGTTCGGCGACAGCGTGTCCCCCCGCACCTGGTCCGACCTGTGGCTCAACGAGGGACACGCCACCTGGTACGAGGCCCGCTACGCGGAGGAGCTCGGCGGCCGGCCGCTGGAGAGCCGGATGCGCGACGCCTACCTCAGGTCCGACGGCTGGCGCGCTGCGGGCGGCCCGCCGGCCCGCCCGGAGACCCCCGCGCCCGGACAGAAGCTCAGCCTGTTCCGGCCGGTGGTCTACGACGGCAGCGCGCTGGTCCTGTACGCGCTGCGCCAGGAGATCGGCGCGAGCGCCTTCGACCGGCTGGAGCGGAGCTGGGTGCGCGGGCACCGCGACTCCGACGCGACCACCGCGGACTTCGTCCGGCTGGCGTCACGGATCGCGGACCGCGACCTGACCGCGTTCCTCGACGGCTGGCTGTACGGCGCGAAGACCCCGCCCATGCCGGGCCACCCGGACTGGCGCAGCGCCGAACCGCCCGTGCGGCGGTGAGGCGGGCGGCCCGGTCGCACCGGCCCCGGCCGGTCCCGTCGCCCGGGACCCGCCGCGCCCGGGGCGATTGCGTCCGGCCGCGCGGGCTAAACCCGGGTGACGGGCCCGGCGCGCCGTGCCACTATCGACGAGTCGCCCCGGGGCCCCGGGCCGACGATTCACCGCACGGGGAATCATCGGCCGAGGCCACGCGTTGTGGCTGATGAACCACACTTCCATCGACGTAAGGATCCAATGACCTCCTCTTCTTCCCTTCCCCAGGACGCGCGGGACGCGCGGAGCGCTACGGAGAACGTGACCGAGAGCCTCACAGAGGGCCTCCGGGCCGACGCCCTGATGGAAGAGGACGTCGCCTGGAGCCACGAGATCGACGGAGAGCGCGACGGCGAGCAGTTCGACCGCTCCGAGCGCGCCGCCCTGCGACGGGTGGCCGGTCTCTCCACCGAGCTGGAGGACGTCACCGAGGTCGAGTACCGGCAGCTGCGCCTGGAGCGCGTGGTGCTGATCGGCGTCTGGACCTCCGGCACCGCCCGCGACGCGGAGAACTCCCTCGCGGAACTCGCCGCGCTGGCCGAGACGGCCGGCGCCCAGGTGCTCGACGCCGTCTACCAGCGCCGCGACAAGCCCGACCCGGCCACCTACATCGGCTCCGGCAAGGCGCTGGAGCTGCGCGACATCGTCCTCGAATCCGGGGCCGACACCGTCGTCTGCGACGGTGAGCTCAGCCCCGGCCAGCTGATCCACCTGGAGGACGTCGTCAAGGTCAAGGTGGTCGACCGGACCGCCCTGATCCTCGACATCTTCGCCCAGCACGCCAAGTCCCGGGAGGGCAAGGCACAGGTCTCGCTGGCGCAGATGCAGTACATGCTGCCGCGACTGCGCGGCTGGGGCCAGTCGCTCTCCCGCCAGATGGGCGGCGGCGGTTCCAGCGGCGGTGGCGGCATGGCCACCCGAGGCCCCGGTGAGACCAAGATCGAGACGGACCGGCGCCGGATCCGCGAGAAGATGGCGAAGATGCGCCGGGAGATCGCGGAGATGAAGACCGGCCGCGAGATCAAGCGCCAGGGGCGCAAGCGCAACAACGTGCCCTCGGTGGCCATCGCCGGCTACACCAACGCCGGCAAGTCCTCGCTGCTCAACCGGCTCACCGGCGCGGGCGTCCTGGTGGAGAACGCCCTGTTCGCCACCCTGGACCCGACCGTGCGCCGGGCCGAGTCCCCGGGCGGCCGGGTCTACACCCTGGCCGACACCGTCGGATTCGTACGGCATCTGCCGCACCACCTCGTCGAGGCGTTCCGTTCCACCATGGAGGAGGTCGGCGAGTCCGACCTGATCCTGCACGTGGTGGACGGCTCCCACCCGGCACCGGAGGAGCAGCTCGCGGCCGTCCGCGAGGTCATCCGCGACGTCGGCGCGGTGAACGTGCCCGAGATCGTGGTGGTCAACAAGGCGGACGCCGCGGATCCGCTGGTGCTCCAGCGACTGCTGCGCATCGAGAAGCGCGCCATCGCCGTCTCGGCGCGCACCGGAGACGGCATCGACGAGCTGCTCGCGCTCATCGACACCGAGTTGCCCAGGCCGTCGGTCGAGATCGAGGCGCTCGTGCCGTACACCCGGGGCGGTCTCGTCTCCCGGGTGCACGCCGAGGGCGAGGTCGTCTCCGAGGAGCACACCACGGAGGGCACCCTGCTCAAGGCCCGGGTCCACGAGGAACTGGCCGCCGAGCTCTCCTCGTTCGTCCCCGTGGCGCACTGACGGCGGCGGCGTCGCCCGCCCCGTTCGCGTACCGGACGAAGGCCCGCTCCCGCACCGGGAGCGGGCCTTCGCCGTGGGCCGGGCCCACGGCGGTGGGCCGGCACCGGGCCCGGTGCCGGCCGTGCGTCACCGCCCCGCGTACTTCTCGCTGACCGAGCGGTAGAGCTCCTCGGCCTCCTTGCCGAGCCGCGGCCCAGCCAGCCAGCCGGCCGTCACCGGGCCGATCGAGGTGTTCGACACCAGGGCGGGCCTGCCGTCCCGCCCGGCCGCGACCCAGCCGCCGCCGGAGGAGCCGCCGGTCATGCTGCAGCCGATGCGGTACATCGTGGGGTCCTGCGCGGTCAGCGACAGCCGGCCCGGCCGGTCCTCGCACTGGTACGCCTTCTGGCCGTCGTACGGCGGACCCGCCGGGAAGCCGGTGGCGGTCATCGACGCGATCTTCGGCACGGCCGGGGCGTCGAACTCGACGGGCAGCGCCGAACCGACCGTCTCCTCCAGGGACTTGCCCGTCGCGCCCTTCTCCGGAGTGACCCGCAGCACCGCGAAGTCGTACGGGGCGCCCTGCCCGCCGACCGAGGACCCCTGCGCGATCCACTGGTCGGACGTCTGTGCCCACTGCCCCCACCACACGCCGTACGGGGCCAGCTGCTCCCTGCTCGCCTTCTTCAACGCGGCCGTCGGCAGGCCCTCGTCGTTGTACGACGGCACGAAGGCGATGTTGCGGTACCAGCCGCCCTTCCTGCCCGCGTGCACGCAATGCCCCGCCGTCCACACCAGGTTGGACTTCCCGGGGTGCGCCGGGTCCTTGACCACGGTCGCGGAGCACACCATGGAGCCCTCGGGACCGTCGAAGAAGAGCTTCCCCGACTCGGCCGCGCTGTCGTGGTACGGCGTCCGCACGGCGGTGGCCCGGACCGGCGCGGGCGTCGGGTCCGTCACCCCGATGTCGCCGGATATGTCGTTCTCCACCGGCCGCTCCGGCGCCTTGTCGGCGTCCCGCATCCGGTCCGGGTCCCAGAGATCCTCGATGATCGGGTTGACGAAGTCCTTGGCCTCGCGCAACCACTTGTCACGGTCCCAGTTCTTCCACTCGCCGTTCCTCCACCGGTCGAGGTCGATCCCGTGGGCCTTGAGCCGGTCCTTCAGGTCGTCCGGAACGGTGATCCTGCCGTCCGTCGCCTGGCCGGCCGCCCGGGCCGGCTTGTCGCCCGCGCCGTCCTCCTCCGGCCCGCAGGCGGTGGCGGTGAGCGCGAGGACCGCGGCGACCGCGGACGCGGCGAGCGCCGAGGAGCGCCTGCGCCGCCCTCCGCCGGGACGTGCGGCGAGAGCCGGTCGACTGAGTCGCATGTGGTGATCCCCCTGGGACTTCGTAACTCAACACTTCGGTACTGCACTTCGGTGGCGCGCCGATGCGCCGTGCCTCCGCGTCGCACGCCGGCGCCGCCGCCCGTCGTCGGCGCGAACACCTGACCGGCGTCCGGGGAACCGGGCGAGCGTCGTGTGCGGCCCCCCACTATGCCGGTGCCGGTGGTGACGGCGTGAGGCAGGGCCGCGGTTCCGCCTCCGCAAGGATCTTCGGATATACCCGTGATCCGCCGCCCCCGGCGTCGTTGGTACACGCGAGGGACTTCGAGGGCGGCGTTCACCCCCGTGGTCCGTCCGCGTGCCGGCGCACCGAAGCGCGACCGTGACAGGGCACAACCGTGAGCGGGAGGACCGACAACCGTGGCCGTGACCGAACCAGCTCCGGTGGCAGCACCGGCGGCGCACGAGGGCATCCTGCGCCGTCAGTCGATGCGCGAGTCCGCCGCCCGCACCTACGCGCGTTCGCTGCCGATCGTCCCGGTGCGGGCCCGGGGAATGACCATCGAGGGCGCGGACGGGCGGCGGTATCTCGACTGCCTCTCGGGAGCGGGCACCCTGGCGCTGGGCCACAACCACCCGGTGGTGCTGGAGGCCATCACGAAGGTGCTCGACTCGGGCGCCCCGCTGCACGTCCTCGACCTCGCCACCCCGGTCAAGGACGCCTTCACCACGGAGCTCTTCGCCACCCTGCCGCCGCGGTTCGCCGACGACGCCCGGATCCAGTTCTGCGGACCCGCGGGCACGGACGCCGTCGAGGCGGCCTTCAAGCTGGTCCGCGCCGCCACCGGTCGCGACGGGATCCTCGCCTTCACGGGCGCCTACCACGGAATGACCGCGGGCGCCCTGGCCGCCTCGGGCGGCGCCGAGGACGTACGGGTCACGCGCCTGCCGTTCCCCCGCGACTACCGCTGCCCCTTCGGCGTCGGCGGCGGACGCGGCGCGGAGCTCGCCGCCCGGTGGACGGAGAACCTCCTGGACGACCCCAAGGGCGGCGTCCCGGCCCCCGCCGGGATGATCCTGGAACCGGTGCAGGGGGAGGGCGGTGTGATCCCGGCCCCCGACGACTGGATGCGCCGCATGCGGGAGATCACCCGTGCCCGGTCCGTGCCGCTGATCGCCGACGAGGTGCAGACCGGCGTCGGCCGCACCGGGGCCTTCTGGGCCGTCGAGCACAGCGGGATCGTCCCCGACGTGATGGTGCTCTCCAAGGCCATCGGGGGCTCCCTCCCGCTCGCCGTGATCGTCTACCGCTCCGGTCTCGACACCTGGCAGCCCGGCGCCCACGCCGGCACCTTCCGGGGCAACCAGCTCGCGATGGCCGCCGGCACCGCCACCCTCGCCTTCGTCCGGGAGAACGACCTCGCCGCACGCGCCGCGACGCTCGGGGCCCGGATGCTCGCCCGCCTCCAGGGACTCGCGGCGGACCACCCGTGCGTGGGGGACGTGCGCGGCCGGGGACTGATGATCGGGGTGGAGCTCGTCGACCCCGAGGCGTCCGCGCCGGACGGCAGTCCCGAACCACCGCCCGCCCCCGCCCTCGCCGCCGCCGTCCAGCAGGAATGCCTGCGCCGCGGCCTCATCGTCGAACTCGGCGGACGGCACTCCACCGTCGTACGCCTCCTCCCGCCCCTCACACTCACCGACGAACAGGCGACAGCGGTCGTGGACCGCCTCGCCGACGCCCTGGCAGCCGCCGAGCGTCTGCCGCATCGCCGGAACGCGGCCGGGCCGATCCTCTGACCCGGCCACCCTCACAAGGAAGACCGCAGTGAACCCCACCCCCCCGCCCCGGGCCGACGGCCCTCCCCCCCTGCCGCAGCGCTCGGAGACCCGACACACCGGGAACCTCGTCGCCGAGCGCACCGTGCCGCGCCAGAAGGCCGCACCCCACGGCGAGCGGTACGCCCCGCCGCCCCGGATCCCCCTCGCGCCCCCCGGCGGCCGCTCCGACCGTCCCGACCACCCGGACCATCTGGATCACCCCGACCCGCTGCGCGCCGCCGACGCGGCGGGCGTCGAGAACCTGCTCCGCTGCTGGGTCCGGGAGAACGACCTGCCCCGCCCCGGGACGGACGTCCTGCGCATCCCGCTCCCCGCCAGCGGAACGGCGCTGCTCGTCCCGGTCGCCCACTGGTCCCTGACGGGCTGGCACCGCTTCGGACCGCCCGCCCTGGAGGGCGCGCCCGCCGGGGCGCCGACCGCCGACGCCGTCACCGTCGCCGCCCTGCTGGGTCGTGAGGCCGGCCGTGACGAAGGCGCCGACCTGGTGGCCCGGGTGGCCGACTCGGTCCGGCGCACCGCGGACTTCGTCGCCGAACGGCGCCGCGCCCCCCAGGCCCCGGCCGAGGCCGACCCCTTCCTCGCGGCCGAGCAGTCACTGCTCCTCGGCCACCCGCTGCACCCCACCCCCAAGAGCCGCGAGGGGCTCTCCGACGCCGAGGTCCGCCGCTACTCGCCCGAGCTGCACGGCTCCTTCCCGCTGCACTGGATGGCCGTCGACCGGTCCGTGCTCGCCACCGACTCCGCCTGGACCGAGCGGGGCCGCCCCGTGCCCGCCGCCGAACTGCTCGCCGCCCAGGCCGGGGAGCTGCGGATCCCCGACGGCACCGCGCCGCTCCCGCTCCACCCCTGGCAGGCCCGCGACCTCGCGCACCGCCCGGCGGCCCGCGCCCTGTTCGACGCCGGACTCCTCCACGACCTCGGACCGCACGGCGGGCCCTGGCACCCCACCTCCTCCGTCCGCACCGTGCACCGCCCCGGCGCCCCGGTCATGCTCAAGCTCTCCCTCGGCCTGCGCATCACCAACTCCCGCCGGGAGAACCTCCGCAAGGAGCTCCACCGAGGAGTCGAGGTGCACCGCCTGCTCCGCAGCGGACTCGCCACCCAGTGGCACGCGGCCCACCCGGGCTTCGACATCGTCCGCGACCCGGCCTGGCTCGCCGTCGACGGCCCGGACGGCGCGCCCGTCACCGGTCTCGACGTGGTGCTGCGGCACAACCCGTTCGGCCCGCAGGACGACGCGGTCTGCGTCGCCGCCCTCACCGCGCCGCGGCCGTGGCCGGGACGGGCGGGCACGCACTCGCGCCTCGCCGCCGTCGTCCACTCCCTGTCCGCCGCCACCGGGCGGGCCGTCGGCGCCGTGGCCACCGAATGGTTCCTGCGCTACCTGGACCGGGTCGTGCTCCCCGTGCTCTGGCTCGACGCCCACGCGGGCGTGGCCCTCGAAGCACACCAGCAGAACACCCTGGTGATGCTCGACCGCCACGGCTGGCCCGTCGGCGGCCGGTACCGCGACAACCAGGGCTACTACTTCCGCGAGTCGCACCGCCCCGCACTGGAACGGCGGCTCCCCGGCATCGGATCGGCCAGCGACACCTTCGTCTCCGACAAGGTCACCGACGAACGCTTCGCCTACTACCTCGGCATCAACAACGTGTTCGGGCTGATCGGGGCCTTCGGCGCCCAGGGCCTCGCCGACGAGCGGGTCCTCGTGGCCGCGTTCCGCCGGTTCCTCGATTCCGCGACCGCGCTCGGCTCCCCGCTGCCCGCCCATCTGCTGGACCACAGCCACCTGCGGTGCAAGGGCAACCTGCTGACCCGGCTGCACGGTCTCGACGAACTCGTCGGCCCCGTCGACACCCAGTCCGTCTACGTGACCATCGCCAACCCGCTGCACGGCTGAGGATCACGCCCACCGCCCGAACCACCGAGAGGAGAGCGACACCATGGCTCCCGCCGACGCGCCCACCGGCGCCGGTACCGGCCCAGCCGCACCGACCGACACGAGCGCCGAGGACACCCTGGATCTGCCGCTCTCCGAGGAATTCCTCGGCCTGTTCGGGCACGGCGCGGAGGGCACGCCGACCGTCCCGGCGCGCCCCGACGCGGCGGACGCGCCCTCCGCTCCCTCCGCGCCGGGCGGGTCGGGCGCGCCGGTGTCCGCCGCGCCGACGGTGCCACCGGCGTCACCGGCACCGCTCGTGTCACCGGCGTCACCGGTGGTATCCGTGCCGTCCGCGTCGCCGTCGCCGGGCGGCGGCGGGGGCGCGGACCCGGCGCCGGAGACCGCCCGGAAGGCCACGAGCAGGGCGGCCCGGTCCGAACTGCTCGACCAGCCGGAGGGCTGGGGTCCCGTCACCACTCCGGCCGGGGTGTTCCAGCTCGTCCCCGTACGGCTGGATCGCGACCTCGCCCTCGTCAGCCGCTGGATGAACGACCCCGCGGTCGCCGCGTTCTGGGAACTCTCCGGCCCTGAAACGGTCACCGCCGATCATCTCCGGCCCCAACTGGACGGCGACGGACGCAGCGTCCCCTGCCTCGGCGTGCTGGCCGGCGTCCCGATGAGCTACTGGGAGCTCTATCGAGCCGATCTCGATCCACTGGCCCGCCACTATCCCGCGCGTCCGCACGACACCGGAATCCACCTGCTCATCGGCGGTGTCGACAACCGCGGACGCGGCGTGGGCACCACCCTGCTCCGGGCCGTCTCCGACCTGGTCCTCGACCACCGCCCGCTCTGCGGACGCGTCGTCGCCGAGCCCGACCTGCGCAACACACCGTCCGTGTCCGCCTTCCTGAGCGCCGGCTTCCGCTTCTCCGCGGAGGTCGAGCTCCCCGACAAACGAGCCGCCCTGATGGTCCGCGACCGAATCCACCGGGCCCAGCTGTGAACGAATCGCTGTGGTCCCCACTCCGCCCGAAACCCATCGGTGTCACCCCGAGGAGCCTTTGTGCCGACATATCCCGCGAGCGATGACGCAGCCGAATCCGCCTCGTCGCTCAGCACGCCAGGACTGAACCGGACGGCGTGGGACACAGCCGCCGCCCGACTGCTCGCGAAGATGCTCGGCCAGTTCGCCTACGAGGAAGTCGTCCAGCCGGTCCGCCGCCCCGGCGGCGAGGGGTACACCCTCGCGCTCGACGACGGCGGAACACTGGCCTTCAGGGCCCGGCGGGGGGTGTACGACGGCTGGACGGTCGTCCCCGACTCGATCACGGAACTGCGGGGAGACACCGGGAGCGCCGACGCCGACGGCCCGACCCGGAACGAGGGCCCGGCCCGGCGCCGCCGTCCGTCCCAGGGCGACGGCCCGGCCCGTGGTGACGGCCCGGACGCCGTCCCGCCCCGGGACCGGAGCACGGGCGCGGACGCCGACGCCCACGCCGTCCCGTTCCGCGACCCCTTGCGCTTCCTCGCCCGCGCCCGGCACCTCCTCGGCATCGACGGCGCCACCCTCGGCCACCTGATCCGCGAGATCACCACCACCCTCGCCGCCGACGCCCGGCTCGACCACACCGCGCTCCCCGCCGCCCGGCTCGCCGAACTCGACTACGCCGACCTCGAAGGCCACCAGACCGGCCACCCCTGGCTCGTCGCCAACAAGGGCCGCCTCGGCTTCTCCGCCGCCGACGCCTCCCGTTACACGCCCGAGGCCCGCACCCCGGTCCGCCTGCCGTGGATCGCGGTCTCCACCCGGATCGCGGCCTACCGGGGCGTCACCGGTCTCGCCGCCCCCGAGCGGCTTTACGGCCGGGAGCTCGACCCGGCCGTCCGCGCGTCCTTCGACGCCGCGCTCCGGGCCCGGGACCTCGACCCCGGCCAGTACCTCTTCCTCCCCGTGCACCCCTGGCAGTGGGACGAATGGATCGTTCCGCTCTTCGCCCCGGCCATCGCCGCAGGCGATGTCGTGCTTCTGCACGACGACCCCGACCTGCGGCTTCCGCAGCAGTCCATCCGGACCTTCACCAATGTGAGCCGCCCCGAGCGGCACACCGTCAAGCTGCCGCTGTCCATCCTCAACACCCTGGTCTGGCGCGGGCTGCCCACGGAACGCACCCTCGCCGCCCCCGCCGTCACCGCCTGGATCCAGGGGCTGTGCGCGCAGGACCCCTTCCTGCGCGACGGCTGCCGGGTCGTCCTCCTCGGCGAGGTCGCCTCCGTCACCGTCGAGCACCCGCTCTACGACCACCTGCCGGAGTCGCCGTACCAGTACAAGGAGATCCTCGGCGCGATCTGGCGCGAGCCCCTCCAGCCCCGGCTCGATCCCGGCGAACGGGCCCGGACCCTCGCCTCGCTGCTCCACACCGACCTGCACGGGCGCGCCTTCACCGCCGAACTCGTCGCCCGTTCCGGACTCGCCCCCACCGCCTGGCTGACCCGGCTCTTCGCCGCCCTGCTGCCCCCGCTGCTGCACTTCCTCTACCGCTACGGCACGGTCTTCTCCCCGCACGGCGAGAACGCCATCGTGGTCTTCGACGACCGGGACGTGCCGGTACGCCTGGCGATCAAGGACTTCGTCGACGACGTGAACATCAGCGCCCAGCCGCTGCCGGAAAACGCGTCCATGCCGCAGGACGTCCGCCGCATCCTGCTCACCGAGGACCCCTCCTTCCTTCCCCAGTTCATCCACGCCGGGCTGTTCATCGGCGTCTTCCGCTTCCTCTCCCCGCTGTGCGAGGAGCAACTAGGAGTCTCCGAGGATGATTTCTGGTCACTCGTGCGGGCCGAAATCCGGCGCTACCACGCCCGCTTCCCCGAGCTCAAGGAGCGGTTCGAGATCTTCGACATGCTGACGCCGCGCATCGACCGCCTCTGTCTCAACCGCAACCGCCTGCACGTGGACGGCTACCGGGACCGCCCGGGACGCCCGCACGTGACCGTCCACGGGACCGTTCCCAACCCGCTCCACCCCGTCGACCACGACCGGGAGTGATCGCCGTTGTCAGTGGTGCCCCGTAGGGTGGACGGGCTATGACGAAGCCATCCCTCCCCGAGCTCCTCCACGCCGCCGTGACCGCCGTCGGCGGTTCGGAACGGCCCGGCCAGGCCGCCATGGCCGAGGCCGTCGCCGAGGCCGTCGACGACAACTCGCATCTGCTCGTCCAGGCCGGCACCGGCACCGGCAAGTCCCTCGGCTACCTGGTGCCCGCACTGGCACACGGGGAGCGCGTCGTGGTGGCCACCGCGACCCTGGCGCTCCAGCGCCAGCTCGTGGAACGCGACCTTCCGCGCACGGTCGACGCCCTCCACCCGCTGCTGCGCAGACGCCCCCAGTTCGCCATGCTCAAGGGCCGGTCGAACTATCTGTGCCTGCACCGGCTCCACGAAGGGGTGCCGCAGGACGAGGAGGAGGGCCTGTTCGACCAGTTCGAGGCCGCGGCGCCGTCGAGCAAGCTCGGCCAGGACCTGCTGAGGCTGCGCGACTGGTCGGACGAGACGGAGAGCGGCGACCGCGACGACCTCACCCCGGGCGTCTCCGACCGCGCCTGGGCACAGGTCTCCGTCTCCTCCCGGGAGTGCCTGGGCGCCACCAAGTGCGCCTACGGGGCCGAGTGCTTCGCGGAGCAGGCCCGTGAGCGGGCCAAGCTCGCCGACGTCGTCGTCACCAACCACGCCCTCCTCGCCATCGACGCCATCGAGGGCGCCCCGGTGCTTCCGCAGCACGAGGTGCTGATCGTCGACGAGGCCCACGAACTGGTCTCCCGGGTCACCGGAGTGGCCACCGGCGAGCTCACGCCCGGCCAGGTCAACCGCGCGGTGCGCCGCGCGGCCAAGCTGGTGAACGAGAAGGCGGCCGACGCCCTCCAGACCGCATCGGAGGGCTTCGAGCGGGTCATGGAGCTGGCGCTCCCGGGCCGCCTGGAGGAGATCCCCGAGGACCTGAACTACGCGCTGCTGGCCCTGCGTGACGCCGCGCGCACGGTGATCTCGGCCATCGGCGCCACCCGTGACAAGTCCGTCCAGGACGAGGACGCCGTCCGCAAGCAGGCGCTCGCCTCGGTGGAGACGATCCACGGCGTCGCCGAGCGGATCACCCAGGCCTCCGAGTACGACGTGGTCTGGTACGAACGCCACGACCGCTTCGGCGCCTCGCTGCGCGTCGCGCCGCTCTCCGTCTCCGGACTGCTGCGCGAGAAGCTCTTCACGGACCGCTCCGTGGTGCTCGCCTCGGCCACCCTCAAGCTCGGCGGGGACTTCAACGGGGTGGGCGCCTCACTCGGACTGGCCCCCGAGGGCACCGAGGGCGACGACCTCCCGCAGTGGAAGGGGCTCGACGTCGGGTCGCCGTTCGACTACCCGAAGCAGGGCATCCTGTATGTCGCCCGGCACCTGAACACCCCCGGCCGGGAGGCGTCCCGCACCGACATGCTGGACGAGCTCGCCGACCTCGTCGAGGCCGCGGGCGGGCGCACGCTCGGGCTGTTCTCGTCGATGCGGGCGGCCCAGGCGGCCGCGGAGGAGCTGCGCGGCCGGCTCGACAAGCCGATCCTGCTCCAGGGCGAGGAAACCCTCGGCGAGCTGATCAAGAACTTCGCCGCCGACCCCGGGACCTGTCTCTTCGGCACGCTGTCGCTCTGGCAGGGCGTCGACGTGCCCGGCCCCAGCTGCCAGCTGGTGGTCATGGACCGGATTCCGTTCCCCCGGCCCGACGACCCCCTGATGAGCGCACGCCAGAAGGCGGTGGAGGAGGCCGGCGGCAACGGGTTCATGGCCGTCGCGGCCACGCACGCGGCGCTGCTGATGGCGCAGGGCGCCGGCCGGCTCGTACGGGCCACGGGCGACAAGGGCGTGGTCGCCGTCCTCGACCCCCGGCTGGCCAACGCCCGGTACGGCAGCTATCTGCGGGCCTCGTTGCCCGACTTCTGGTACACCACCGACCGCAACCAGGTGCGCCGCTCGCTCGCGGCGATCGACGCGGTGGCCAAGGCCGACGGGCGATAGCCCTCACGGAGCCCTGTGAACGCGGAGCGGCATGAAGAAGGGCCCCGGGAGCCGTTGGGTCGGTCCGGGGCCCTGATGCCGGGGCGCGCGTGCGAGGGGTCAGACCCGTCGCAGAACGGCCACCACCTTGCCGAGAATGGTCGCCTCGTCGCCGGGGATGGGCTGGTACGCGGCGTTGTGGGGGAGGAGCCAGACATGACCGTCCTCCCGCTTGAAGCGCTTGACCGTGGCCTCGCCGTCCAGCATGGCGGCCACGATGTCGCCGTTCTCCGCGACGGGCTGACGGCGCACGGTGACCCAGTCGCCGTCGCAGATCGCCGCCTCGACCATCGAGTCGCCGACGACCTTGAGGACGAACAGCTCGCCGTCGCCGACGAGCTGGCGGGGGAGCGGGAAGACGTCCTCGACCGACTCCTCGGCGAGAATCGGGCCACCGGCCGCGATCCGGCCGACGAGCGGCACATAGGAGGCGGCGGGCTTGCCGGTGGTGTCGGCGGGCTGGGTGCTGGGCTGGTCGGAGCCGCGGACCTCGTACGCGCGGGGGCGGTGGGGGTCGCGGCGGAGGAACCCCTTGCGCTCCAGGGCCATCAGCTGGTGGGCCACGGAGGACGTGCTGGAGAGCCCCACCGCCTGGCCGATCTCCCGCATGGACGGCGGGTAGCCCCGCCGCTGCACGGAATCCCGGATCACCTCGATCACCCGGCGCTGCCGGTCCGTGAGCCCCGAGCTGTCGGCCCGGATGCCTGGGGGGCGACCGGGCAACGAGCGCGCTGGGCGCATGGGCTCGGGCCCCTCCGCGTTCGTGAGGTGGTCATTCATGGCGCGCACCGGCTCCAGTCGACTCTGGGAGCGGTCCTGGGCGGTGATGGTGGCACTGTCTGCGGTGGTGGTCACGTCGGCCCCTCTCGAATGGTCTCCCTGGCTGGACAACGGTAGTAGCTTTCGAAAGGTTGCGCCAAACACACGTTCGAGTGAAAAACGAATAAAAGCCTGTTGCGGGTTCGTCGCCGGGTGTATGCGCGAGTGGGTGCGAGCCGGTGCCGCACGGCGGTGACCAGCGGTTCCGGCCGTGGCGCGGGCCCGGGTGGCCGCTCGCGCCCCGTTCGGAGCGTGGCCGGCGGCGCCTGCCCGGCCCCGCCCCTCTCCGTCGCCATGGCGACCGTCTCCGGCGGCCGTGAGGGGGCGGGGGAGGCGGCCGCGCCACGCCCGGGCCGTCCGGGCGTGGCATCCGGCGGCCGGGGCGGCGGGGGGCTCGTGCGGCGTCGGCGAGTCGCCCGCCGCCCCGCTCCCCGATTGATTGCGGTAGCCTCCGCGACACGGTGAGGCCCACGACCGCGGGGGCGCCGCGCGGGGCCCCGCCGGCCCGTCGCGCGCGCCCCGGAGGCGGGCCCCGCGAGCCCGGCGGTCCGGTCGTTCCCGTACCCTCGTGCACGGCCGCTCCGCCTGCCCGCCGGCTGTCCGCGACACGCGACACGCTAGGGCCAAATGCGCGACCAAACCCAAGATCTAGTGGTTGGATTGTTTCGGCCACCCAGAAGTTGTGGTCCCCGGTCAGCCGGGGGTGTGGCCATCGCCTATGCTTGTGACTGCTTCGAGGGGCCCCGGCGGGGTCCGACGAGGCTGTTCAGTCGTGCTGTGAAGGAGGGTTCGGAGCCATGCACTGCCCCTTCTGCAGGCACCCCGACAGCCGGGTCGTCGACAGCCGCACCACCGACGACGGCACGTCGATCCGCCGCCGTCGCCAGTGCCCCGACTGCTCCCGCCGTTTCACGACGGTGGAGACCTGCTCGCTGATGGTGGTCAAGCGCAGCGGCGTGACGGAACCCTTCAGCCGGACCAAGGTCATCTCGGGCGTGCGCAAGGCGTGCCAGGGACGGCCGGTCACCGAGGACGCCCTCGCCAAGCTCGGCCAGCGGGTCGAGGAGGCGGTGCGCGCCACCGGCAGCGCCGAGCTGACCACCCATGACGTGGGTCTGGCGATTCTCGGCCCCCTGCAGGAACTCGACCTCGTCGCGTACCTGCGTTTCGCGTCCGTGTACCGGGCGTTCGACACACTCGAAGACTTCGAGGCCGCGATCGCGGAACTCCGCGAGCAGCGGCCTCCCGCGGAGGAGCGCGGGACCGGCGCGGCCCTGGCGGCCCCCGTTTCCGCCGTCGCCGCCGACTGAGCGGCGGCCGACCGGTCCTGCGGCCGGCCCCGCGGTCCGGTCGCGCGACAGACGGCTTCATGAACCCGCCCCGGGCGTCCTTCGTGGCGCGCGGGGCAGCAGAGACAGACTGTGCCCGGGAAGTTCTGGGCACTTCAGGGCGTTTTTGCCCACATATGGGAGGCGGCATGACAGAGACGGCGAGCGGCCCGGCACGAGGTTCCCGAGCCAAGGGTTCCAAGGCGAGCAAGGGGCTGCGTATCGAGCGCGTCCACACCACCCCCGGCGTGCATCCGTACGACGAGGTGGTCTGGGAGCGCCGTGACGTCGTCATGACCAACTGGCGCGACGGTTCGATCAACTTCGAGCAGCGCGGCGTCGAGTTCCCCGACTTCTGGTCGGTGAACGCGGTCAACATCGTCACCAGCAAGTACTTCCGCGGGGCCGTCGGCACCCCGCAGCGCGAGACCGGTCTGAAGCAGCTCATCGACCGGATCGTCAAGACGTACCGCAAGGCCGGCGAGGACCACGGTTACTTCGCCTCTCCCGCGGACGCCGAGATCTTCGAGCACGAGCTGGCGTACGCCCTCCTGCACCAGATCTTCAGCTTCAACTCGCCGGTGTGGTTCAACGTCGGCACGCCCCAGCCGCAGCAGGTCTCCGCCTGCTTCATCCTGTCCGTCGACGACTCCATGGAGTCGATCCTCGACTGGTACAAGGAAGAGGGCATGATCTTCAAGGGCGGTTCCGGCGCCGGCCTGAACCTCTCCCGCATCCGCTCCTCCAAGGAACTGCTCTCCTCCGGCGGCAACGCCTCCGGCCCGGTCTCCTTCATGCGCGGAGCCGACGCCTCCGCCGGCACGATCAAGTCCGGCGGCGCCACCCGGCGCGCGGCCAAGATGGTCATCCTCGACGTCGACCACCCCGACATCGAGGGCTTCATCGAGACCAAGGTGAAGGAGGAGGAGAAGATCCGCGCCCTGCGCGACGCGGGCTTCGACATGGACCTGGGCGGCGACGACATCACGTCCGTCCAGTACCAGAACGCCAACAACTCGGTCCGGGTGAACGACGAGTTCATGAAGGCCGTCGAGTCCGGCGGCAAGTTCGGGCTGCGCGCCCGGATGACCGGCGAGGTCATCGAAGAGGTCGACGCCAAGGCCCTCTTCCGCAAGATGGCCGAGGCGGCCTGGGCCTGCGCCGACCCGGGCATCCAGTACGACGACACGATCAATCACTGGCACACGTGCCCGGAGTCCGGCCGGATCAACGGCTCGAACCCGTGCAGCGAGTACATGCACCTGGACAACACCTCGTGCAACCTGGCGTCGCTGAACCTCATGAAGTTCCTCAAGGACGACGGCAAGGGCAACCAGTCCTTCGACGTCGAGCGCTTCTCGAAGGTCGTCGAGCTGGTCATCACCGCGATGGACATCTCCATCTGCTTCGCCGACTTCCCGACCCAGAAGATCGGCGAGAACACCCGCGCCTTCCGCCAGCTCGGCATCGGCTACGCCAACCTCGGCGCCCTGCTGATGGCGACCGGCCACGCCTACGACAGCGAGGGCGGCCGTGCCCTCGCCGGCGCCATCACCTCGCTGATGACCGGCACCTCGTACAGGCGCTCCGCCGAACTCGCCGCCGTGGTCGGCCCGTACGACGGCTACGCCCGCAACGCCGAGCCGCACCAGCGCGTGATGAAGCAGCACGCCGACGCGAACGCCGCCGCCGTCCACATGGACGACCTGGACAACCCGATCTGGGCCGCCGCGACGGAGGCCTGGCAGGACGTGATCCGCCTCGGCGCGAAGAACGGTTTCCGCAACGCGCAGGCGTCGGTCATCGCGCCCACCGGCACCATCGGTCTGGCGATGTCCTGCGACACCACCGGTCTGGAGCCCGACCTCGCCCTGGTCAAGTTCAAGAAGCTGGTCGGCGGCGGCTCGATGCAGATCGTCAACGGCACCGTCCCGCAGGCCCTGCGCCGCCTGGGCTACCAGGAGGAGCAGATCGAGGCGATCGTCGCCCACATCGCCGAGCACGGCAACGTGGTCGACGCCCCCGGCCTGAAGACCGAGCACTACGAGGTCTTCGACTGCGCCATGGGCGAGCGCGCCATCTCCCCGATGGGCCACGTCCGCATGATGGCCGCGATCCAGCCGTGGATCTCCGGCGCCCTGTCCAAGACGGTCAACATGCCGGAGTCGGCGACCGTCGAGGAGGTCGAGGAGATCTACTTCGAGGCGTGGAAGATGGGCGTCAAGGCGCTCGCCATCTACCGCGACAACTGCAAGGTCGGCCAGCCCCTCTCCGCGAAGACCAAGGAGAAGGAGAAGTCCGCGACGGACGCGGTCACGGCCAAGGCCGAGGAGACCATCCGCAGCGCGGTCGAGAAGGTCGTGGAGTACCGTCCGGTCCGCAAGCGCCTCCCCAAGGGCCGCCCGGGCATCACCACCTCCTTCACGGTCGGCGGCGCCGAGGGCTACATGACCGCCAACTCCTACCCGGACGACGGTCTCGGCGAGGTCTTCCTGAAGATGTCCAAGCAGGGCTCCACGCTCGCGGGCATGATGGACGCCTTCTCCATCGCGGTCTCGGTCGGTCTGCAGTACGGCGTCCCGCTGGAGACGTACGTCTCGAAGTTCACCAACATGCGCTTCGAGCCGGCGGGCATGACGGACGACCCGGACGTGCGGATGGCGCAGTCGATCGTCGACTACATCTTCCGCCGTCTCGCGCTGGACTTCCTGCCCTTCGAGACCCGCTCGGCGCTGGGCATCCACTCGGCCGAGGAGCGTCAGCGCCACCTCGACACCGGCTCGTACGAGCCCTCGGACGACGAGATCGACGTCGAGAGCCTGGCCCAGTCCGCCCCGGTGCAGACGGAGCCGCTGAAGGCGGTCGCCGCCCCGCAGGAGACGGAGCGGCCGGCCCCGAAGACGGCGCACACCTCGGCGGAACTCGTCGAGATGCAGCTGGGCATCAGCGCGGACGCGCCGCTCTGCTTCTCCTGCGGGACGAAGATGCAGCGCGCCGGTTCCTGCTACATCTGCGAGGGCTGCGGCTCGACCAGCGGCTGCAGCTGAGGCGACGGGCGGCATCGCGTCCGACGCGGCCTTGAGCATCCGCCGCCGAGGGCGCTGATCCGCGCGAGGGGCTGATCCGTTCGAGAGGGCGCCGACCACCGGTCGGCGCCCTCTTCGGCGATACGGATTCCGACGGCACGGATGAGGTCCCGAGGTCGCAGGGGCGCGTTCGCCGCGCGACGCCGGGCCGCCCGCCTCGCGTGGCACGTGCCGTCGCCCGGCCGCGAGGCGGATTGCGAACGGGGACCACGGGGGCCGCCGGGGACCACTGGACGGCCCTTATTTTAGGCTCCCCACATGCCTTCAGAGCTTCAGCGGATCAGGGCCTTCCTCTCCGCCTTCGCCCGCCGCCAGGCCGCGCACACCGTCCCCGTACCCGGCGGGTTCGCCGTATACGACGACGCCTTCACCCATTCCCGAGGGAACAACCAGGTCGTCATCGACGCGTCCACGGACGCGTCCGTCGACGCCGAGGCGCTGCCCGCCCTCGCGGAGGAGGCACTGGGCCATCTGCCGCATCGACTGATCTCCGTCCTCGACGACGAGGTCGGAAGGGCGTGTGCGGAGCCGCTGGTCCGGTCCGGGTACACCCACTCCACGTATCTGATCATGCTGCACGCAGGCCCGGCCCCGGCCGGCGGACCGGCGGAGGAGGTGGGCCTCGAAGCGATACGCGCTCCACTGGCGCAGTGGTGGCGGGCACGCCTTCCGGACGCCGGCAGCGAGGTCGTACGCCACCTCGTCGACCGGCGCGAGGCACGCCGTCGCGGGGCCGACGACGTCCGGATCATCGGCGCCCGTACGGAGCAAGGGGAAGTCGCCGCCTGGGCCGACCTCTATCTGGACCCGGCATCCGGGACGGCCCAGATCGAGGACCTGATCACCGGGGAGCCGCACCGCAGGCGCGGTTACGCCGACGCCGTGCTCGCCGCCGCCCTGCGCCTGGCCGTCGACGGCGGCTGCGGTACGCGCTTCCTGACCGCCGACGCGGCGGACTGGCCGCGTCACTGGTACGAGCGCCGCGGCTTCTCGGTGATCGGCCATCAGCACTGCTTCGAACGAGGCTGACGACATGACGGCGCGTCAATTTGCGTCTGCGCCCGCAGGGTTCTGCGAGGCCGCTCGGCAATGAGGTCGAGGGTCCGGTCGGCCTCGACGCCCCTCCCGGGCTTCCGGGCTCCCGGGCCGTCCCTCGGGCCGGTACGGGCAGTGCCCGGAGGGGGCGGGTCCTGGAACGCGTCGGGGCCCCACGGGCTTCGGCCGAGAACGACCGGCGGGCGTGTCACGCTCCGGTGGGGCGGCTACCCATCGCCGTGGTGAACGACGCGGGGTCCCCGTCGAAGCCCCTGACGGCGCCGTGGAACCTCCAGACTCCGGAGGCGTCGCGGACGAACTCCGCGACGGTCGCGGCGGTGGCGTCGCCCACCGAGGAGAGGTCGTCCTCCGAGAGGTTGGTGTAGCCCTCCCGGACCCGCACGCCCGTGTTCGGGATGTCGTCGAACGTCTTGCGGCCGTCCCGCTGCTGGATCACCACTCCGACGACCACCCGCGCGTACGCGGTCGACAGCCGGCTCAGCTCCAGGGTCATCACCTCGTCGAAGCCGAAGCCCTGGCCGGTCCTGCTGTCGCGGTCGAGGTTGATGGTGCCGTCCGGCGAGCGGCTGTCGAAGTGCACGAGATACGCGGGGCTGCCGTAGGGGGAGTCGGCGGTGTAGGTGCCCGCGATGATGTCGAGGTCGTGATCCGGAGCGCCGGGGGGACTGGGATCCCATTTGAGTCCGACCTCGACCTTCTCGATGTCCTTGTTGGGCGTGCTCATCGGACTTCCCTCCTTGGTTCGCCGCCGGGCCGTTCATGCCTCGATGCCCGTTCATACCCCGATCATGTCGGCAACCGACCACGGAACCAACAGGGTTGGGCGAGGCCGACGGAATCGGGCCACGCGGCCGGCGGGCGCGAAGGAGGGCGTGACGGTCGAGGAGGCGGCGCACTCGCCGAGGGGGGCGGGGCGGCGATCGGCGTTCCGTTTGTCGCCGACGCCGGCCGCCAACGTGGGGCGCGGCCGGGGGAGATGGGACGCGACCGCTTCCTCGCGGTGAGGCTCGGTCCGGTGCTCGTCCCTCAACTGCCCTATCCGGGCGGCCGGTTCGAATCCGACGTGCCGTGGCATGACCAGGCCGACGCCCGGCACCGTACGATGGCGCGGTGCTGGTCAAGTGGATTCGTTGCACCGTGGTGGACCGTCGAGGGTTTGAACGGGAACAGCGAAAGTGGGCGGGGCTGCTGGGAGAGCCGGGATTCCGGGGACAGGGCGGAGGCTGGAGCCGAGGGCGTCCCGATGTGGCGCATGTCTTCGCCTTCTGGGAGAACCGTGTCTTCTACGACTCGTTCATGGCGCGCGGGCACGACCGGCTGGCGGGGGCCCAGTCCGCCACCTGTGGCAGCGTCCAGACCAAGCTGTTCGAGCACCGCTTCGACGTGAAGACCGGCTTTGAGCCGCGCTTCACCGACGCGGACGTCGTCAGGGTGGCCCACAGCAAGGTCCACGAGGAGCGGGTCGAGCACTTCGCCCTGATGCAGGAGCGGGTGTGGAACCCGGCGATGGCCGGATCGCCCGGCATGCTGCGCGGGGTGTTCGCGGAGGCGCCGGGACACGAGTTCCTCGTGCTGTCGATGTGGCAGTCGAGCGCGGAGCGCGGCAAGTACCGGGCCGGCAGCATCGAGCGGCTGACCCAGCGGACCGGGATCGAGGACGACGTGGCGGCGGTGGCGGGGGACGTCGTACAGCTCGAACCGTCCTGGACGGTGTGACGGAGGCGGCGCGGAGGGCCCCCGCCCGTTGCCGTTGCCGTAGGAGCGGCCGCCGCACCGGGCGTACGTCGGCGTATGTGCCGGGCGTACGCCGGGCGTATGCGCCGGGCGAGCGCGCCGGGGCGGGGGCGTCGCGGGCGTCAGGGGGCCGTCGCGGCCGTCAGCCCGACCCGTTCGTACTCGACCTGCTCCAGAGGGTTGCCGTCGCCGAAGTCGAAGGCGCGTACCGCCCCGCTCTCGGCGAACCCGCACTTGGCATAGAAGCGGCGGGACCGCGGGGTGTCGCGCAGGGTCCACAGATGGACGCCGGGAAAACCGTCGTCGTGCAGCCGGCGCAGGGTCTCGGCCATCAGGACCGCCGCGATGCCGCTGCCCCAGCTGTCGGGATGGCTGTAGAAGCTGTGGAGCTCGGCCAGCCCCGGCCGTTCCGAGGAGGGGGCGTGGACGGACAGCGCGAGGGGACGGCCGTCCTGCTCGGCGAGGAGGATCGTGCTCGTGGGCCGTTCGACCCGCTCGTGCCAGCGGACCCGCCTGCTCCGCACCCCGCGCGCGGCGAACTCCGCGTCGAAGAAGGGCGCATAGGCCGCCTCCCAGGCCGCGGCGTGGATCTCGCCCAGGGCGGCCCCGTCACCCGGGCCGACACGACGTACTTCGATCACCATCCGCCCACCCTAAGAGCTGTCCCGTCGTCCTTCCCGCCATCCCCGGCGGGCGGCGGGCCGCCGCCCGCCCGCCCGGGGCGAGGGGCAGCGCTTAGGGTCGGACCATGGCACGACCGCAACGCATCGTCCTCGTACGGCACGGGGAGTCCGAGGGCAACGCAGACGACACGGTGTACGAGCGCGTGCCGGACCACGCGCTGAGGCTCACCTCGACCGGGCTCCGCCAGGCCAGGGAGACCGGTGCGCGGCTGCGTGAGACGTTCGGCGGCGAACGGGTCAGCGTCTATGTCTCGCCCTACCGCCGCACCCACGAGACGTTCCGGGCCCTGGATCTGGACCTGGAGCGGGTGCGGGTGCGGGAGGAACCGAGGCTGCGGGAGCAGGACTGGGGGAACTGGCAGGACCGGGAGGACGTGCGGCTGCAGAAGGAGTACCGGGACGCCTACGGGCACTTCTTCTACCGGTTCGCCCAGGGGGAGTCCGGGGCCGACGTGTACGACCGGGTCGACGCCTTCCTGGAGAGTCTGCACCGGAGCTTCGAGGACCCGGAGCATCCGCCGAACGTCCTGCTGGTCACGCACGGACTGACCATGCGTCTGTTCTGCATGCGCTGGTTCCACTGGTCGGTGGCCGAATTCGAGTCGCTGTCCAACCCGGGCAACGGAGAGACCAGGACCCTGATACTCGGAGAGGACGGGCGCTACACCCTCGACCGGGCGTTCGAGCGCTGGCGCGTTCCTGAGCCGTACGGCATCACCGGATAGGTGCGCCATCACCGGATAGAGTGGAAGGCGATGACGACCGCCGACCCCGCCTCCGACCAGCGATTCGCACGCGCTCTGGCCAGCCTGCGCGGACTGGCCGTGGGAGACGCGCTGGGGTCCCAGTTCTTCGTACCGGTCAACCATCCGTTGCTGAAGCGGCGCGGGCTGCCCGCCGGCCCCTGGCAGTGGACGGACGACACCGAGATGGCGTCCTCGGTGGTGGCCGTGCTGGCGGCGCACGGGCGGATCGACCAGGACGCGCTCGCCCACTCCTTCGCCGAGCACCATGACTTCGACCGGGGGTACGGGCCCGCCGTGAACCGGCTGCTCCGGCTGGTCAGGGAGGGCGGCGACTGGCGTGAGCTGGCGTCCGCGCTGTTCCAGGGGCAGGGCTCCTGGGGCAACGGCTCCTCGATGCGGATCGCACCGCTCGGGGCCTGGTACGCGGACGACCCGGAGCAGGCCACGCACCAGGCCGAGATCTCCTCGTACACCACGCACCAGCACCGCGAGGCGGTCGTGGGCGCGATGGCCGTCGCGGCGGCGGCGTCGCTGGCCGCGGCGCGTCCCGGGCCGCCCTCACCTACGGAGTTCCTCGACGGCGTGATCGACCTCGTGCCGCGCAGCGCGGTCGGCGCCGGGCTGCGACGGGCCCGCGACATGCTCGACTACGACGACACCGGAACGGTCGCCGCGGTCCTCGGCAACGGGCGACGCACCAGCGCCCATGACACCGTCCCGTTCGCCCTCTGGTCCGCGGCGCGCAACCTCGGCGACTTCGAGCGGGCCTTCTGGGAGACGGCCCAAGCGGGCGGCGACGTCGACACCACCTGCGCGATCGTCGGCGGCATCGTCGCGGCGAGCACGGCGGGCGCGCCACCGGCCGACTGGTCGGAGCGGACGGAGGAACTGCCGGACTGGCTCCCGCGTTAGCCGACTGGAGCTCTCCGCGGAGCGGCCTCCCGACGCCCGGCATCGTCCGCTGACCGGTGTCCCGACGCCTTTTCTTTTTCTCCGCAGACCGGTGTCCCGACGCCTTTTCCCCTAAGACCGGTCTCCCGACGCCTTTTTCCCCGCGGACCGGTCTCCCGACGGGCCTTCTCGGCGACGCGGTCCGGGCGGACGGCGGCACCGGACCCCGCGACGCGGCACCGCCGACGCCCCGACCGGCCGGCGTCAGAGGTGTCTCGCGCGTGATGGGCGACCGACCCGAGTGTCCCCGAGCGTCATGGTCGTGACACAGCTTTCCCCCGCACGAGGAGGCGAGGAAGAGGAGGCTACTCTTTCGGCCACGCAGCCCCGGTGATCACCCGGTTGGGCGTGCGCCGAAATGAGACGCCGGGGTGCCCCCGTGCTGCCCAATGGCGGTGCGCGCGGGCGCTCCGGTGGGGGAGGGGTCCCCTTGTCCGACCACACAGCGCGTGCGGATCACGCGGCGGAAGAATCCGGGCCGGGGGACGGCGCCGCCGGTGCCGCCGAGCGACCCGAGCCGGCGGGAGCGGGTGAGAATCGGGAACCGGTCGCGCTGACGGCGAAGAAGACCGCGCCACCGGAGCCCGCCGATGCCGGGCCCGGCCCCGGCGACGGCGACGAGCCCGGCCCCGACGACGGCGACGAGCCCGGATCCGGCGGCACCGGCTCCGGCCCTGGCGACGGCGGGTCCGGGTCCGGATCCGGCCGCACCGAGCCCGGCTCCGGCGATGCCGATCCCGGCTCCGGTGACAGCGCGCCCGGCAGTACGCCTGACAGCGCGCCTGACATCACGCGCGGCGGTGCGCCCGGCATCGTGCCGGAGGCTTCCGGCCCCACCCGCGCCGCCGGGGCCGCGCGCCCACGCGGGGCACGGCGATCCGCAGCCCCCGCCCGATCCCTGGCGGCCGAGCGCCGCTCCCGGACCGCTCGACCCCCGGCGGGCGAGCACCGTTTCCGGGCCGTCCGCGCCCGCGTCGCCGCGCCGCGCCGGCCCCCGTCCGGAGCGCGACGCTCTGCTGCGTCCTCGCCACCGCGTTGCTCAGCGGCCTGATGCTGGGCGACGGCCTCGGTGTCAATCTGCTGCTGGTCGCGGTCCCGGCGGCGCTCGGCGCCTGGTTCGCCGCACGAACCGCCGGCCGCCGTCCCCGCCCGCGAACGGCGGTCTGGGCGGCCGGTGGCCTGGTGCTCCTCACCGTCCCGGCGCTGCGGGACGCCGGATGGCCCGCCTTCCTCGCCGTCGCGTCGGCCGTGGCGCTGGGCTCGCTCGCCCTGCACGGCGGCCGTGGCTGGCTGGGCGTTTTCCTCGGTTCGCTGGGCCTGTTCACCTCCATCGCGGACGGGCTGGCCTGGGGCGGGCGGGGCGTGCGCGAGCGCATGGCCGACTCCCGGAACCGCTGGGGCACCGCACTCCGTACCGCCGCCGTGGCGGGCGTCCTCCTCGTCGTGTTCGGCACCCCGTTCGCGAGCGCCGACGCCGCCTTCGCCGACGTGCTCGGCGCCCTGATCCCCGACGTGTCCCCGGCGGGCAGCCCCTGGCGGCTGTTCCTGTGCGCGGTCGGCCTGGTGGGCGCGCTGGCCGCCGCCCACACGGCGGCGGCCCCGGCGCACTGGGACGGCGTCGCCGTCCGGCCCGGCAAGGCGCGCGGGCGGCTTGAATGGGCGCTGCCGCTCGACGTGCTGGACCTGCTGTTCGCCGCGTTCGTCGCCGTCCAGCTGACCGTGCTGCTCGGCGGCGACGACACGGTGATGGCCGAGACCGACCTCAGCCGCCCAGTACGCCCGGCAGGGCTTCTGGCGGCTTCTCCGGGCCACGATCCTCACCCTGCTGGTGATCGTGTTCGCGCTGCGGCGGGCCCCGCGCGGACGGCCCGGGGACCGCACCCTCGTACGGAGCGTGCTCGGCGCGCTCTGTCTGCTCACCCTGGTCGTCGTGGCGTCCGCGCTGCGGCGCATGGCCCTGTACGTCGACGCGTACGGTCTGACGCGGCTGCGCGTCTCCGTGGCCGCGGCGGAGCTCTGGCTGGGCGTGGTCCTCGTTCTGATCACGGTCTTCACCGTGCTCGGGCCTCGTCTGCTGCCGCGTGCCGTCGCCGCGAGCGCGGCCGCCGCGGTGCCGGCGTTGGGGCTGGTGTCGCCCGACGGTCTGATCGCGGACCAGAACGTCCAGCGGTACCGCGCGGACCGGACCATCGACCTCGACTGCCTCCAGGGACTCTCCGCCGACGCCGTACCGGCCCTCGACACACTGCCCGAGCCGCTGCGCTCCTGCGCCCTGTGGAACATCGAGGACGCGCTGCGGTCCTCGGACACACCCTGGTACGCCATGAGCCTGGGCGAGGTGCGGGCCCGGGAGATTCTGCGCGAGCGCGGCACGAGCGCCCCGCAGGGCGCCTGCGAAGCCCCGCGCATGGGCGTCGGGGAAGCGTGGGAGCGCGTCGACGGCCCGCACAGCACGTACACGACGCACGGCCCCTGACGCGTGCGCCCGAACTGCCGCCCGCCGGGGCCGCCATGGCGTCCGGACCGCCGTCCGGACCGCCGTCCGCGCCCGGTCGCGGTCCCGTCGCGCGGCGTTCCGGACGGCGTCGCGGCGGCGCCGGTACGAGGGTCCGCGCGCACGCGGCGGACCCTTTCCCGGCGCGGTCCGCGTTCCGCGTGGTCGACAGGCGCCCCCGGGGTGTTGCCGGCGTTCCCGTCGGCGTACGCTGACAGGCGCCATGCCGTACGAACCACCCACGCACACTGTCGAGCGCTCGTTGCGCGCCACCACCGGTGCCAGGACCGTCGCCGGTGTCGACGAGGTCGGACGCGGAGCGTGGGCGGGACCGGTCACCGTGTGCGCGGCCGTCACGGGCCTGCGCAGGCCCCCCGCCGGACTCACCGACTCCAAGCTGATCACTCCCAGGCGCCGCGCCGAGCTGGCGCCGCTGCTGGAGAGCTGGGTCACCGCGTTCGCCGTGGGGGACGCCTCCCCGCAGGAGATCGACGACCTGGGCATGACGGCGGCGCTGCGCCTCGCCGCGGTCCGCGCCCTCGACGCCCTGCCGGTGCGGCCCGACGCGGTGATCCTCGACGGCAAGCACGACTACCTGGGACAGCCCTGGACGGTCCGCACGGTGATCAAGGGCGATCAGAGCTGCATCGCCGTCGCGGCGGCCTCGGTGATCGCGAAGGTCCGCAGGGACGCGATGATGGCCGAACTGGGCGCGGAATCCGGCGAGTACGCGGCGTTCGGCTTCGGTGCCAACGCCGGCTACCCGTCGCCTGCGCACAAGGCCGCCCTGGCGGAGCTGGGTCCCACGCCCCACCACCGTCTCTCGTGGTCCTACCTCGACGCGCTGCCGAGGTGGCAGCATCTCAAGAAGGTCCGTTTCTCCGCCGAGGCGGCCGCACTGGAAAGCGGGGGCCAGCTCGGCTTCGACTTCTGACCGCGCACAAGTACCCACCCTCCGACGCCCCGTGCGTCGGCGTTTGATAGACAACCACCCATGCCTCTCATCCCCGAGGAGCCTCAGATTCACGAGAGCGCCCAGGGTCCCCGCGCCGCTTCGGCCGCAGGCCGCACCGCGCCGACCCCCCGTCCCGTACCCGGTCCGCGTTCAGCGGCCACGCCGCGTCCCGGTCGCCCGGGCACCGGCCCCGCGAGGCCCGCGCCGCCGACGCAGCGCCCGCACCCCTCCTCCGGCAACGCCCAGGCGGCACGCCAGGAGAATCGTTCCGCGCCGCAGCTCCAGCTGATCCCGGCCTCGGCCGCAGCCGCGCTCGACGCCGCCGACGAGGCGGTGGACCTGCTGCTCGACTCCGGGCGCGCGCCGGGCGAGATCCTGGTGGTCACCACCGGTGAGCAGCACCCGTGGGCCGCGCACGAACTCTCCTTCGGCGAGGCCGCCTACTGGGCCCAGCACGAGGCCGGCGAGGACGTCTTCTTCGCCCGTGCCGACGCCCTGGGCCGGCTGAAGGCCCGTCCCGTGGTGATCGTCGCCGTCAACGGCGAACGCGGCGACGTCGCCGCCGCGCTGTCCGGCGCCCGCTCACGGGCGGGAGCCCTGCTGATCGTGTGCGGGGACCCGCAGCGGGTCAACGCGGTGCTCGGCGCCGGCGTCTGACCGGCGGCGGGCCCACCGCCCGGCGGACCCGGTGGCCCGGTGCGGCGGCCGGGTCCGCGGCCGTCGGCCGGTGCACGTCGCCGTGCCGTCAGCGCGCGGCGGTGCGACGCGGCGCCCGGGCCGCCCCGCCGCCGGTGCGCGTCGACGGCGGACCGGCCGCGAGCACGGGCGCGGCGGGAGGCGGGGGTTCCGACGTGGCGTCGGGCCGGCGGCCGCCGCGTCCCTCGCCCAGTACCTGCCAGCCCCCGCGGGTCAGCGTGATGTACGCGCCGCACCGCAGGCCGTGCAGGGTGCAGGCGTCCCGCAGCCCCCACATCCACGCCCCGTCCTCCTCCGTCCAACAACCGTCGCCCTCGCGGCAGTAGAGCAGCACGGCGGTGCGGACCGGGCTGCGGCGGCGCAGGTCGTGCGGGATGACCCGGCGCAGATGCGCCAGCAGCGCGTTGCGGAACTCCCAGCCGTCCGCGGCCATGGCGCGGCGGGCGAACGAGGCACTGGCCGCGAGGCGTTCGTCATGGTCCAGCACCGCGACGACGGCCGTTCCCGGAACGGGCCGGTGCCGTGCGTGCAGGCCGCCGACGACGTCACGGGGAGCGCGCAGCAACGGGATGCCCGCCTCGGCCCACTCGGCCGGTTCGAGCATCCGGGAAAGCCGGTTGGGCGACCAGTCGGTGAAGGACGCGGACGCGGACGCCGGCGCCGCCGGTCCGGCCGCCGACGGCGAGGCGGACACCGGCTCCGGGACGGCTGCGGACGGTACGAATCCGAAGGCCACGATCCTCCCTTCGCGTACGCGCCCACCTCGCGGGCAGGGACGAGCGAGGACGCACCGGGGCACACCCGTTCCGAAAAGGGGAACGCGCGTGCGGGGAGCAGATCCGATTCTCCCTGCCGTTCCGACCGGCGGCAACGAGCAATCGACACAGCCGCCGGGAATGAGCGGGATTGCCTCGGATGTTCCTCCCCGTGCCGCGTCGCGCAGCCCCCGGCGCTCCGTGCCGCGTCGTTCCCGGGCGCGCGGCGCCGTGCCGCTTCCGGGCACACCGTGAACGCATGGCGCCGCGCCGCTCCCGGAGTGCCCTGCCATGCCGGGCGCGCCTGGGACCCCGCCTGCGACGCGCCGGGCCGCGCGCCGACCGCGCCTCCCGACCGGTCCCGCCGGGCAGACCGGCCCCGCCCCCGACCGGCACGGAACAGGAGGGCCGTCGCCAGTGCGCCGTCACGGGGAGTGAAGTGGCCGATCCCCCCTCCCTTCGGGTTGCATGGGGGGCATGGACAACCTGGACCTCCGCGCCGAAGCCGATGCCGTCCTCGCCGAACTCGTCGGCGCTCCCGACGGGGCGGCGCGCCTGCGGGAGGACCAGTGGCAGGCGGTGGCGGCTCTGGTGGAGGAGCGACGGCGTGCCCTGGTGGTGCAGCGCACGGGCTGGGGCAAGTCTGCGGTGTACTTCGTCGCCACCGCCCTGCTGCGCCGGCGCGGCTCCGGCCCGACGGTGATCGTCTCGCCGCTGCTGGCGCTGATGCGCAACCAGGTCGAGTCGGCGGAGCGGGCCGGCATCCGGGCACGCACCATCAACTCCGCCAACCCGGAGGAGTGGGACACCATCTACGGCGAGGTGGACCGGGGCGAGACCGATGTCCTCCTCGTGAGCCCGGAACGCCTCAACTCGGTGGACTTCCGGGAACAGGTGCTGCCCGGACTCGCGGCCACGACCGGCCTGCTCGTGGTCGACGAGGCGCACTGCATCTCGGACTGGGGCCACGACTTCCGTCCCGACTACCGCCGGCTGCGCGCGATGCTCGCCGACCTCGCTCCCGGTGTTCCGGTGCTCGCGACCACCGCGACCGCCAACGCGCGGGTCACCGCGGACGTGGCCGAGCAACTGGGCACCGGCGCGGGCGAGGCCCTGGTGCTGCGCGGCCCGCTGGAGAGGGAGAGCCTGCGGCTGGGGGTGATCCGGCTGCCGGACGCCGCGCACCGCCTGGCCTGGCTCGCGGAGCACCTGGACGAGCTGCCGGGCTCCGGGATCGTCTACGCCCTCACCGTCGCCGCCGCCGAGGAGGCCACCGCCTTTCTGCGGCAGCGCGGCTTCCAGGTGGCCTCCTACACCGGGCGCACGGAGAACGCCGACCGGCTCCAGGCCGAGGCGGACCTGCTGGAGAACCGGGTCAAGGCGCTGGTCGCGACCTCGGCGCTGGGCATGGGCTTCGACAAGCCGGACCTCGGCTTCGTGGTCCATCTCGGCTCGCCGTCCTCCCCGATCGCCTACTACCAGCAGGTCGGACGCGCGGGGCGAGGGATGGAGCACGCGGAGGTGCTGCTGCTGCCGGGCAAGGAGGACGAGGCCATCTGGCGGTACTTCGCCGACACCGCCTTCCCGCCCGAGACGCTGGTGCGGCAGACCCTCTCGGCTCTCGCCGACGCGGGACGCCCGCTCTCCGTGCCCGCCCTGGAAGCGGTCGTGGACCTCCGGCGCACCCGGCTGGAGACCATGCTCAAGGTGCTCGACGTGGACGGAGCGGTCACGCGGGTGAAGGGCGGCTGGACGAGCACCGGGCGGCCCTGGACGTACGACACGGAGCGCTACGCCTGGGTCGCCCGCCAGCGGGCGGCCGAGCAGCAGGCCATGCGCGACTACGTGAGCACGCCCGGATGCCGGATGGAATTCCTGCGCCGGCAACTGGACGACGAGGGGGCGGCCCCATGCGGCCGGTGCGACAACTGCGCCGGCGCCTGGGCCGATTCCTCCGTCTCCGCGGAGGCGTTGACGGGCGCGACGAAGGAACTGGACCGCCCGGGAGTGGAGATCGAACCGCGCCGGATGTGGCCGACGGGGATGCCCGCCCTCGGCGTCGACCTCAAGGGGCGCATCCCCGCCGGCGAGCAGTGCTCCACCGGGCGGGCGCTGGGACGGCTCTCGGACATCGGCTGGGGCAACCGGCTGCGCCCGCTGCTGGCCGACGACGCGCCCGACGGCCCCGTACCCGACGACGTCCTGCGGGCCGCCGTGGCGGTCCTCGCCGACTGGGCGCGCTCGCCCGGCGGTTGGGCGCCGAACGCCCCGGACGCCTCCGCCCGGCCGGTGGGAGTCGTCGCCCTGCCGTCGCTGACCCGTCCGCGACTGGTGGATACCCTCGCACGGGAGATCGCGGCCATCGGCCGCATGCCCTTCCTGGGCAGCCTGGCGTACACCGGGCCGGACGGAGCGCACGCGGCCCGCCGCAGCAACTCCGCCCAACGCCTCCGCGCGCTGTCCGACGCCCTCGCCGTCCCAGACGAGCTGGCCGGCGCGCTGGCCGGACCCTCGGGCCCTCTCCTGCTCGTGGACGACCGCACCGACTCCGGCTGGACCCTCGCGGTCGCCGCCCGCCTGCTGCGCCGTGCCGGGGGCGGCCCGGTCCTCCCCCTGGTTCTCGCCGCGGCGGGCTGAGCCTCGCCGGAAGGGCGGGAGGCTCGCGAGGACTGGGCCCGCGCCGAGCCGCGGGCCCACGCGAAGCCGGGGACGTGCGCACAGCCGCCCCCATGCCCGCCGCAGGCGGCGCCGACCGGGAAGTGATCCCGGCATCCGGCGCCGCCCCCGGCACGGTGCTGTCGATTTTCGCCCTCGGCGCGAACAGGTCATCGCCCCATGCAACCGGATGACCACGACAGAGCGCCAACGGCCCCGGACCCCTGTGGATAAAGTTATCCACAGGGGTCGCGGAAATCGGCCGGGCGCGGGACGGTCATGCCATGAATCAGCACCACGAATCCACCGGCCCGGTCGACGAGCAGCAGCAGATCACCCTGCGGGGGCCTGCCGAACTGGCCGACGCCCTTCCGTACCTCATGGGCTTCCACCCGAACGACAGCGTGGTCATGGTCGCGCTGCACGGCGGCCGGGGCCGCTTCGGCGGGCGGCTGAGGATCGGCATTCCGCCGGAGCCCGGCGAATGGCCGTCCGTCGCCGAGCAACTGGCCGAGTGCCTGATCAAGGGGAGCGAGCGACGCGGGCAGCGGCCCGACGCGATCGTCGTCTTCCTCTGCCAGGACCCCGCCGAGAGCGAGAACGGCAACCAGGTCATGGAACGGCTGCGCCCCCTCGCCCAGAGGCTGCGCACGGCTTGCGGCGCACTCGACGTGCCCGTGCTCGAAGCGCTCTGCATCTCCGACGGCCGGTACTGGTCGTACTGCTGCCCCGACGCGCGCTGCTGCCCGGCTGAGGGCAATCAGATGGCGATGCCCGGCACCTCGGTGATGGCGGCCGCCGCGGCCTACGCGGGCATTCAAGTGCGCGGCACACTACGGGAGATGGAAGCGAGGCTCGCGCCCCTGACCACATCGGCGGCGGCCGAACAGCAGCGCGCGCTCGACTCGGCCGGGGTGGAGATGATCCCGAGGCTCCTCGACGCGGTGGGGCGCGAGGACGTGTCCAGGGAGACCCTCGCCCTCGTCCGGCGGCTCATGAAGCGTCTGGCGGAGGCGCCGGTGGCGACCCCCTCCGCGGCGGACGTCGAGGACGACCGACTGATCGGTCATGACGAGGCGGCCGCCGTGATCCTCGGCCTGCAGGACCGTGTGACGCGGGACAGGGCGGCGGAATGGATGGAAGGGCCCGAGGCCCGTTCCGCGCTGCGGCTCTGGCGTGCGCTCGCGCGTCGCTGCGTCACGCCCTACGAGGAACACGCCGCCGCACCCCTGACCCTGGCCGGATGGGTCTCCTGGTCGACCGGGGACGAACCCGCCGCACGGGTCGCGCTCGGCCTCGCCCTGCGGGCGGACCCGCACTACACCTTCGCCCAGCTCCTCCACGAGGCCTGCAATCAGGGGCTCGACCCGGAGACGCTGCGCCGCTGCCTCCGGGGCGAGCGCGAGGCGCGGGCGGCCGAGCGGGAGCGGACCGCGGAGCAGGCCACCCGCCCCGGCGCCGGACGGGGCACGCCGCACCGCAGGGTTCGCCCGGCCGCCGTCCGGCGGAGGAGGCCGCCACGGGGCCCCGCCTGCCCGGACACGACACCGTCCAGGCGCCGCTCCAGGCGGACGTCCCCACTGCGCCGCGTCGGCGGGGACGGCCGGTGACCGCGGTCCCGATGACGCCGGACGCACTGACGGGCCCGGAGACGGGCCGCATGGGGCGAGCCGGGTGACCCGTGGGGGCCGGCGCGGGTGACGGTGACCGCCCGGGCCCCGCGACACACGAACGGCCGAGCCCGCGCCGATTTCAGAGCCCGGCGCCCGCCCGCGGCCGGGCTTCCCGGCTCCCCGGGCGGTCCTGGCGGGACACCCGCCCCGTCGGCGAGCCGGGCCAGGCCGCTCCGCCACCGTGCGCCCCGCCGATCCGGCCATACGGGACGACGGGGACAAGGGCACAACGAACAGCGCCACAACGACAGTCGAGCCCGAGAGCACGGCGAAGGGAGTGTTTATCGTCAGGAAGACGACTATGATCACTGCATGCCGCCCTACGACCCGTCGACCTTCCCGCCCTTCGCAGTCACCGTCGACCTGGTTGTGCTCACGGTGCGCCGCCATGCGCTGTGCACGCTGGTGGTCCGCCGCGGTGAACCGCCCTTCCAGGGCAGATGGGCGCTGCCCGGCGGGTTCGTCAGAGCCGATGAGGACCTCGGGGCAGCCGCGGCGCGCGAACTGGCCGAGGAAACCGGGCTGTGCGCCCAGGACCCGGCGGCCCCGGCGGTCGGCAACGGCGCGCATCTGGAGCAGCTGGCCACCTACGGAGCTCCCGGGCGCGACCCTCGGATGAGGGTGGTCAGCGTCGCCCACCTCGCACTCGCCCCGGACCTGCCCGCGCCACGGGCGGGCGGCGACGCGAACTACGCCCGCTGGGCGCCGGTCGACGACCTGCTCGGACACGACGGCGGGGCCGGTGGCGAGAGCGAGAGCCAGGCCGCGCTCGCCTTCGATCACGCGCGGATCCTCGCCGACGGTGTCGAACGCGCGCGCTCCAAGATCGAGTACTCCTCCCTGGCCACCGCCTTCTGCCCGCCGGAGTTCACGGTCGGTGAGCTCCGGCGGGTGTACGAGGCGGTGTGGGGCGTCGTGCTGGATCCCCGGAACTTCCATCGCAAGGTGACCGGCACGCCGGGCTTCCTCGTGCCCGCGGGCGGGACGACCACCCGGCAGGGCGGCCGCCCCGCCCAGCTCTTCCGGGCAGGCACGGCGACGCTGCTCAACCCGCCGATGCTGCGCCCGGAGGTCTGACCGCCGGGGAACACCCCCGTCATCTGACGCTGCGTGAAAAGTCGGATACATCACGTTATCTTGCTGCGGTACCGGGCCTGCCGTCGAGCGGTCCCCTTCTGTGAGAGAAGTGATGCTCCAGGCCAACGGACTCACCAGCGCCTCCGGCGTGGCGTGCCGGCCGTCGGGGCCGGCCGTCGCCTTTGAAGCCCGGCCCGGCCATGCTCTCGGGCTACCGGGCCGCCGGCCGGGCGGCACGGCGGCTCTCCGACCGACGCTCGAACTCGGCCCCGGCGGGGACGCCCGCTCCGGGGGCGAGCCGCCGTACCCCGCTCCGTACCCGCGCATGGAACGGGCCGGAAGGGCGGGCCGGGCGTATCGCGACGCGGGGGCGTGTGCGGTGCATCGCGGCGCAACCACTCCCGGCATTCCCTCTCCGTTCCTCCCCGGGATCGGAGTGGGCATCCCTTCCGCAGGATCGCGACGGCAACTCCCGCCGCGGCCGCCCTCCTTGCCGTCCCTCGGCCTTTCCTCCGCCTCGCCCGCTCGGGGCGCACCCCGCTGACCGGTCGCAGCCGCACCCGCCTTCGCGGGGGTCCTGCGCTCCGCTCCGGTGCGTATGTGGGGGTGATCGGCCACGATTACCCGGAACCTCGGCACGAGTTGGGCCGGGCAAGTCGTCGGCCGCGCCTGGTCGGTGCGGGAATGCCGGGCGCCGGGTGTTCTCGGGGCGGCGGTCGAACTCGCCCTCGTGGTCGCCGTTCCCGCAAGTGCCGCCCCGTCGCTGTCGTCGTCCGCCGTCATCGTCGGTCCCGTCCCGCCCCCACGTGTTCACCGGCCTTCGTGGCAGGGTTCGTTGGTGATCGGAAACGGCGGTGATCCGTTTCGAGGATCGCAACTGCCTTGAAAATGCCTGTTTTGCGGAGAAAAGGCGTCAATTGGGGGGCGGGTGCCGATCACCCTTTCGTGTGCTTTTCACCAAAGACCTCAAGGGGTGCGGGAGCCGCGCCGACAAAGGATGCGTGAGTACCCTTGCGCACACCATGATGACCGCCGCCCGCTCCGCCGATTCCGGTCTCGCCGGCCCGGGTGAAATCGACCGCTACTCGTATGCGGAGGCGCCGGCCGGCGAGCGCGCCGCTCTGCGTTCCTGGGAAGGGGCCGACGCCGAGCTGGGCCGGGCCGGCCGGCGTGGCTCGGCCAGCCGGGGCCGGGGCCTGCACGGCCAACTCGTTCAGCAGCTGGGCCAGATGATCGTCTCGGGCGATCTGGGAGCCGACCGCCCCCTCGTGCCGGAGGAGATCGGCCAGCGTTTCGAGGTCTCCCGTACCGTCGTACGCGAATCGCTCCGCGTCCTTGAGGCGAAGGGCCTGGTCAGCGCCCGGCCCAACGTGGGCACCCGGGTCCGCCCGGTCAGTGACTGGAATCTGCTCGATCCCGACATCATCGAATGGCGCGCCTTCGGCCCGCAGCGCGAGGACCAGCGGCGCGAGCTCGGGGAGCTCCGCTGGACCATCGAACCGCTCGCGGCCCGTCTCGCCGCCGGGCACGGCCGCGAGGACATCCAGCAGCGCCTCGGCGACATGGTCGAGATCATGGGCCACGCGCTCGCCCAGGGCGACGTGATCACCGGTTCGCGGGCCGACGCGGAGTTCCACTCCCTGCTCATTCAGGCGGCGGGCAACCGCATGCTGGAGCACCTTTCCGGGATCGTCGCCGCGGCCCTCCAGGTCTCGGGCGGTCCGGCCACCGGCTGTGACCGTCCCACCGAGGCGTCCCTCGCCCACCACGCCCGGATCGTCGACGCCCTCGCGTCCGGGGACGCCTCCGGCGCCGAAGCCGCCATGCGTCAACTGCTCGTCGTCCACCCCGAGGTGGAAAGGGTGGTGCCCGCCCCCCGCGAGCACTGAACGCAGCACGGTCAGGGTGTGTGAACCGCGTGTCGCCGGACCCCAGCGGTCCGGCGACATAATTGTGGCGAGATGGCACGCCTGACCGCTTTCGTCGCAAATGAGGTGTGACTCGGGCCACGCGGATTGGGCGTAACACTCCTCGAAGCAGTGCGATGACCTAAGAGGTGACCGCCACGGAAGGAATACAGCAGCCGTTCAGTGCGCTGTGCAGTTCTGAGGCCAAACCCGCGCCGTCGGTACATTCCCTGCCCGGCGGTCGTCGGCTCCGTCCTCTCCAGGGCCGGGCCGGAAGCCGTTTCCATCGTTCCGAGAGGTTGTTCGTGTCGGCCAGCACATCCCGTACGCTCCCGCCGGAGATCGCCGAGTCCGAGTCTGTGATGGCGCTCATCGAGCGGGGAAAGGCTGATGGGCAGATCGCCGGCGATGACGTGCGTCGGGCCTTCGAGGCTGACCAGATTCCGCCAACCCAGTGGAAGAATGTTCTGCGCAGCCTCAACCAGATCCTCGAGGAAGAGGGTGTGACGCTGATGGTCAGTGCCGCGGAGCCGTCCAAACGTGCCCGCAAGAGCGTCGCAGCGAAGAGCCCGGTCAAGCGCACCGCCACCAAGACAGTCGCGGCCAAGACGACCGTGACCAGGACCGTCGCGGCGGCCGCCGCCCCTTCGGCGGAGACCGCGGGCGCGGTGGCCGGTGACGCACCCGCGACCGGACCCGCGAAGAAGGCGGCAGCCAAGAAGACGGCAGCCAAGAAGACCGCCGCGAAGAAGACGGCGGCGAAGAAGACAGCCACGAAGAAGGCCGGGAAGCAGGACGACGAGCTTCTCGACGGCGACGACCTGGCCGATGAGGTCAAGGTCGGCAAGGTCGAGGAGGAGGAGGGCGAGGGCGAGAACAAGGGCTTCGTCCTCTCCGACGACGACGAGGACGACGCGCCCGCGCAGCAGGTCGCCGTCGCCGGCGCCACCGCAGACCCGGTCAAGGACTACCTGAAGCAGATCGGCAAGGTCCCCCTCCTCAACGCCGAGCAGGAGGTCGAGCTCGCCAAGCGCATCGAGGCCGGCCTGTTCGCGGAGGACAAGCTGGCGAACTCCGACAAGCTCGCGCCGAAGCTCAAGCGCGAGCTGGAGATCATCGCCGAGGACGGCCGCCGCGCCAAGAACCACCTGCTGGAGGCCAACCTCCGTCTCGTGGTGTCGCTGGCCAAGCGCTACACCGGCCGCGGCATGCTCTTCCTGGACCTGATCCAGGAAGGGAACCTCGGTCTGATCCGCGCGGTCGAGAAGTTCGACTACACCAAGGGCTACAAGTTCTCCACGTACGCCACCTGGTGGATCCGTCAGGCGATCACCCGCGCGATGGCCGACCAGGCCCGCACCATCCGTATCCCGGTGCACATGGTCGAGGTCATCAACAAGCTCGCCCGTGTGCAGCGGCAGATGCTCCAGGACCTGGGCCGTGAGCCCACTCCGGAGGAGCTGGCCAAGGAACTCGACATGACCCCCGAGAAGGTCATCGAGGTCCAGAAGTACGGCCGCGAGCCGATCTCCCTCCACACACCGTTGGGCGAGGACGGGGACAGCGAGTTCGGTGATCTGATCGAGGACTCCGAGGCGGTCGTTCCGGCCGACGCGGTCAGCTTCACGCTTCTCCAGGAGCAGCTGCACTCGGTGCTCGACACGCTCTCCGAGCGCGAGGCGGGCGTGGTCTCGATGCGCTTCGGACTCACCGACGGCCAGCCGAAGACACTGGACGAGATCGGCAAGGTCTACGGCGTGACGCGTGAGCGCATCCGTCAGATCGAGTCGAAGACCATGTCGAAGCTGCGCCACCCGTCGCGTTCGCAGGTGCTGCGCGACTACCTCGACTAGTGTCCCTCCCGGCAACGTCTGCCCCGTCACGTCGCCGGGCCGCACTCCCCCCAAGGCCTTGAGGGCCGGGGGGACCCCTTCGGCGTCGGCCGGAAGCCCACGTGGCCCCTCCCCGAGTTCTCGGCTTCGTTCGAGCAGGGGAGGCCACCATCCGTGGGCTTCCGGCCGCCTCGCGATCGCACGCACCGGACGGCGTTCCTCCCGGGCGAAACCTGCCGGTCACGGCGCTGGGTCCGTCCGGCAGAGGACGCCGTCCGCCCGGAAGGGCGGTCCGGCGGGGTCCGTCACGCGCCTTTCGCGACGCGACGAGTCGCCCCGGGTACGCGACCGTGCGCGGTCGGCTTCCGAACCGAGGGTGTGCGCACGCGGCGGACGCCGTGCGATGGGCCGCCCTTGAATCCGAGTTCTCAGGCCGGGGGCCCGTATCCCCGGGGGAGTCGGGCCCTCGGCCTATCTGCGGGTGCGGTCGGGGTCGGCTGCGACGACTCTGGGTAAGAGGTCTTCACCGCAGAGTCAGGAGTGCGCATGTCCCGTACCGACTTCCGAGCCCTGTCCGGGGCGCTCGCCGTGGTCGCCGCCGCGGCCGCGATACCGCTCGGAACCTCCGTGCCCGCCGCCGCGGACAGCATCGTCGTCGGTGGCCAGCCCGCACACGTCAAGGACAGCCCCTGGGTCGTGGCCCTGTCCAGCCGCGAGCGGTTCGGGCAGACGCGTGCCGGCCAGTTCTGCGGAGGCGTCGTGGTGGCGCCCACGAAGGTGCTCACCGCCGCGCACTGCCTGAGCCGGGCGGCGCTCGGCGTCGACATCGCGAGGGTGCGCGACCTGAAGGTCATCGCCGGCCGCGACAGCCTGCGAGGGAGTGGCGGGCAGGAGATCCCCGTGCACGCCACCTGGAGCAACCCGAGGTTCGACCCCACGACGAACGCGGGGGACCTGGCCGTGCTCACCCTGGCCGACCCGCTCCCCGCGAAGAGCGTGATCCCGATGGCCGAATCCGGTGACGCGGCGTACGAGTCCGGCACCGCGGCGAAGGTCTACGGATGGGGTGACACGACCGGCAACAGCGATTACGCCTCGTCACTCCGCTCGGCCAGGTTGACCGTGCTGCCGGACAGCACGTGCGAGCGCGCCTACCCGGGCGGCAGGAACGGCACGTACGACGCCTCGGCGATGCTCTGCGCGGGCGAACCGCAGGGCGGGTACGACGCATGCCAGGGCGACAGCGGAGGCCCGCTGGTGGCCCGCGGGAGGCTCATCGGGCTGGTGTCCTGGGGGAACGGCTGCGGCCAGCCGGGCAGTCCCGGGGTGTACACCCGGGTCTCCGCCGCCATCGGCTGGCTGCCGGAGGGCGTCTGAACGACACCGGACCGTGATGGCGAGAACGGGCGGCTTCCCCGAGGGGAAGCCGCCCGTCGGCAGGTCCGGAACCTGGCCCTGCAGCTCGTCGTGGACGCGAGGTGTCAGTGTCGTTCCTCTTCGACGGCGTGCTCCTGCACGGCCGTCAGCCTGTCCGTCTCATCCTGTATCTCCGCGGCGATCTTCTTGAGTTCCGGCTCGAACTTGCGACCGTGATGGGCGCAGAAGAGCAGTTCACCACCGCTGATCAGGACGACGCGCAGATAGGCCTGGGCGCCGCAGCGGTCACAGCGGTCTGCTGCGGTCAGCGGGCTCGCGGGGGTCAGAACAGTAGTCACGTCGCCTCTTCTCTAGCTCGACGAGCTGTCGTACCAGGGTCAACATCCAACCAGGCCGAAAACGTTCCCGCTCGTGGCTTTTCTTTGAAATTTCTTCTCAAGATGGCTGTCTGTTGCCGGTTGGCGGCGAATGTGCCGTATTGCGTAGCGCTACGGTTTCGCGTTGCTTGTCTCGGTGGATCGATCCTCCCCGGCCGGCTTGCCGGTTTGTTCTGAGGACGTGCCCGGAGCCTAAATGGTTCATGCCTGGAAGGGAACGTGATGTGCGCGTCACTCCCGCAAGAGATCGAACATGCATGCGAGGCTGGACTAGTGTGAGGGTTCTCGGAGGGTGGCGTTACAACCGCTCTACCAGGCCTCGGTACCCTCTCAGCGGCGACCGAAGCCGATCCCCGTACCCACCGGGCCCCAAAAAGAAATTCAGCGAGGAGCGAACCGCGTGACCGCCGATACGTCCGTGCCGTCCACTGCGCTGCTGACCGGAGCAGACCGAGACGGTTCCAACTACACCGCGCGGCACCTCCTCGTCCTCGAAGGACTCGAAGCGGTCCGCAAGCGTCCCGGCATGTACATCGGGTCCACCGACAGCCGTGGCCTCATGCACTGCCTCTGGGAGATCATCGACAACTCCGTCGACGAGGCCCTGGGCGGCTACTGCGACCGCATCGAGGTCATCCTCCACGAGGACAACTCCGTGGAGGTCAGGGACAACGGGCGGGGCATCCCGGTCGACGTCGAGCCCAAGACGGGCCTGTCCGGCGTCGAGGTCGTGATGACGAAGCTGCACGCCGGCGGGAAGTTCGGCGGCGGCTCGTACGCCGCGTCGGGCGGACTGCACGGCGTGGGCGCCTCCGTGGTCAACGCCCTCTCCGCCCGGCTCGACGTCGAGGTCGACCGCAACAGCGCGACCCACTCGATCAGCTTCCGCCGAGGGGTCCCGGGCATCTTCACCGAGCAGGGGCCGGACAGCCCGTTCGATCCGGCCAACGGGCTGATCAAGGGCAAGCGGGTCCCGAAGACGCGCACCGGCACCCGCGTGCGCTACTGGGCGGACCGGCAGATCTTCCTGAAGGACGCCAAGCTCAGCCTGGAGACGCTCCACCAGCGGGCGCGCCAGACCGCCTTCCTCGTCCCCGGTCTCACGATCGTCGTGCGCGACGAGCGCGGAATCGACGGCGAGGGCGCGGCCGAGGAGACCTTCCACTTCGACGGCGGGATCAGCGAGTTCTGCGAGTACCTCGCCCAGGACAAGGCGGTCTGCGACGTCCTGCGCTTCTCCGGACAGGGCACGTTCAAGGAGACCGTGCCGGTGCTGGACGAGCGCGGGCACATGACGGCGACCGAGGTCACCCGTGAGCTCGGCGTCGACATCGCGATGCGCTGGGGCACCGGCTACGACACCAACGTCAAGTCCTTCGTCAACATCATCGCCACCCCCAAGGGTGGAACGCACGTCACTGGCTTCGAACGTTCCGTGACCAAGACCCTCAACGAGGCCCTGCGGTCCGCCAAGCTGCTCCGGGTGGCCGAGGACGACATCGTCAAGGACGACGCCCTGGAGGGGCTAACGGCGGTGGTGACCGTGCGACTGGCGGAGCCGCAGTTCGAGGGGCAGACCAAGGAGGTGCTCGGCACCTCGGCGGCCAACCGGATCGTCGCCAACGTCGTCGCGAAGGAGCTCAAGGCGTTCCTGACCTCGACGAAGCGCGACGCCAAGGCGCAGGCCAGGGCGGTCCTGGACAAGGCGGTGGCGGCGGCGCGCACCCGTATCGCCGCCCGCCAGCACAAGGACGCCCAGCGCCGGAAGACGGCGCTGGAGTCCTCCTCGCTGCCCGCCAAGCTCGCGGACTGCCGCAGCGACGACGTCGACCGCAGCGAGCTCTTCATCGTCGAGGGCGACTCCGCGCTGGGTACGGCCAAGCTGGCCCGGAACAGCGAGTTCCAGGCGCTGCTGCCGATCCGGGGCAAGATCCTCAACGTGCAGAAGGCGTCCGTCTCGGACATGCTGAAGAACGCCGAGTGCGGGGCGATCATCCAGGTCATAGGAGCGGGGTCGGGCCGGACCTTCGACATCGACGCCGCTCGCTACGGGAAGATCGTCCTGCTGGTGGACGCCGACGTCGACGGCGCGCACATCCGCATCCTGCTGCTGACCCTGTTCCAGCGCTACATGCGGCCCATGGTGGAGGCGGGCCGGGTCTTCGCCGCCGTGCCCCCGCTGCACCGGATCGAGCTGGTCCAGCCCAAGAAGGGCCAGGACAAGTACATCTACACCTACTCGGACAACGAGCTGCGCCAGCGGCTGCTGGAGCTCCAGCGCAAGAACGTCCGGTACAAGGAGTCGATCCAGCGCTACAAGGGTCTGGGCGAGATGGACGCCGACCAGCTGGCGGAGACCACGATGGACCCCCGCCACCGCACCCTGCGGCGGATCAACATCGGCGACCTGGAGTCGGCCGAGCAGGTCTTCGACCTGCTGATGGGGAACGAAGTCGCCCCGCGCAAGGAGTTCATCACCAACTCGGCCGCCACCCTGGACCGCTCGCGCATCGACGCCTGAGCGAGGCCCCGGGCCGAGGGCCCGGACGACGGGCGACACGGCCGGGGGAGAAGACCCGGCGGGCTTCCGGGCGGAGCCCGGGCGGGCTCCGGGAGATGCCGTCTCCACCCACGGGTGGAGACGGCATCTCCACCCGTGATCAACCCCTGAGCCGATCCTCCGCCCCGTCCGGCTCCGTAGCGTCGAAGGCGTCCGTCCTTCCCGCACCACGGAGGCAGTCATGTCGGGGTTCGTCGACGTCCTGGTGGCCATCGCCGTCGTCGCCTTTGTCGTGATCCGCCAGTTCTCGGCGCGTCGGCTCTCCGACGACCGGCGCTGGTGGGTCCTGCCGGGCGTCCTCCTCGTCATGTCGCTGAGACAGCCCGGGCTGGTCGATCCACGCCACGAGGCGCTGTCCGCGGCGGTCCTCGGCGCGGAGCTGGTCGTGGCGCTGGCGACCGGCGCCGCCTGGGGCTGGACCTCCCGTCTGTGGCGCGAGGCGGACGGCTCGCTGTGGAGCAGGGGCGGCAAGGCCACCGTCCTCGTCTGGACGGCGGGACTGGCGCTGCGGGTCCTTCTGTACGGGACGGCGGCGGCGCTGGGCGTACACCAGGGCAGGTCCGCCCTGCTGTCGACCCTCGCGGTGACCCTGGCCGCGCGCGGCGGCGTGCTGATGTGGCGGGCCGGTAGGCCGGGGACGGCATACGGTGCTTCCGGCGACGAGGCGTCGTCGCGGCCGCGACGGAAGGACCGGGTATGACGCGCACGGCTTGGACGCGCTGGCCGTCCAGAGAAGCGCTGTCGACGGTGAGCCGCACCCGGCCGAGGGCGCTGCTCGCCTGGTCCGTCCGGCTGGGTCTGCTCGGCGCCATGCTCTGGGGCACCTTCGCCGGCGGGCGTTTCGGGGCGTGGCAGATCGCGGTCGGGCTGGTGGGGGTCCTGGGCTGCGCGGCCGCCGCGCGGGCGTTCTTCCGGACCAGCCTGGAACACCGGCTGTGGCCTTCGCTCGGGCTCCTGGCCCTGTTGTCGGCGGCGGCGTTCGGGGCGAAACAGGCCGGCGCCGATGTATCCGCCATGGTCCTCTGGTGCGGATGCGCCATCGTCTCCCTGGAGCGGCTGCCGCTCGCGGCGGGTCTGCCGGCCACGGCCGCCGCCCTCGGCGCCTACGCCGCCGCCGACGCCGACGGCTGGCCGAACACGGCCCTGACCGCGGCGGGCCTCGCCCTCGCGGGTTACGCGCTCCGGCTGGACGCCGAGGCTCGCGGACATGCGCAACGGCTGCTCGCGCAGGAGCGCGCGGCGCGGGCCGCGGAGGCCGAGACGGCCGCTCTGGACGAGCGGGCCAGGATCGCGCGGGAGATCCATGACGTGCTCGCCCACAGCCTCTCCGCCCAGATGGTCCATCTGGAGGCGGCCCGGCTGCTGATCGAGCGGGAGCCGCCGGGGGAGTTCCGGGACCGGATACTGGAGCGGGTGGTCGCGGCGCGCGCCATGGGGCGCGAGGGCCTCGCGGAGACGCGGCAGGCGCTCTCGGCGCTCCGAGGGGAGGTGACCCCGGTGGAGGAGTTCCTGCGCAAGCTGGTGGCCGTGGAGTCCGCGGAGATCAGCGTCTCGGGCGAGCAGCGGGCCCTGACCGCCGAGGCGTCCCAGGCCGTCCGCAGAGTGGCACAGGAGGCCCTGACCAATGTGCGCAAGCACGCGCCGGGGGCCCGGGCCTTCGTCCGTCTGGAGTATCTTCCCGGCGAAGTCGCCCTGGAGGTCAGGGACTCGGGGGGAGGCGGCCGCAGGGGAGAGCTCGCCGGCAGCGGCTCCGGATACGGTCTGCTGGGGATGAGGGAGCGGGCCGAGCTGCTGGGCGGAACGCTGGATGCCGGTTCCGGCGAGGAGGGATTCGTGGTGAGCCTGCGGGTGCCCGCGTGAACGCACGGGTCGTGGTCGCCGACGACCAGTCGGTGGTGCGTGAAGGCATCGTGATGCTGCTGGGGCTGTTGCCCGGAATCGAGGTGGTCGGTTCGGCGAAGGACGGTGAGGAGGCTGTCGCGCTCGTGGCCGAACTCGCCCCCGACGTGGTCCTGATGGACCTGCGCATGCCCCGCTGCGACGGGGCCGAGGCGACACGGCGGATCCGTAGGGACCATCCGGGTACGCAGGTGGTGGTGCTCACGACCTTCGGGGACGACGACTCCCTCTTCCTCGCGCTGCGGGCCGGGGCCCGGGGCTACCTCACCAAGGACGCCGGGGGCGAGGAGATCGTACGGGCCGTTCACGCGGTGATGTCCGGCGAGGCCGGTTTCTCGCCCTCCGTTCAGCGCCGGCTTCTGGAGCATGTCACCGCCCCGCCCCCGCCTCTCGCGGAGCGGCCGCTGCCCGACGGCCTGACACCGCGCGAGGCCGAGGTGCTGGTGCTGATCGCCGAAGGGCTGTCCAATGCCGAGATCGCACGGCGGCTGCACGTCTCGCAGGCCACGGTCAAGAGCCACATCAACAACCTCTTCGCCAAGGCCGGGGTGCGCGACCGGGCACAGGCAGTCCGCTATGCGTACGTTCGGGGCATCGCGCAACCGCCCGGCTCGGTCATCACCTGATGAGGTGAAGACCGGCGATGAACTGCCCGAGATCTTCCCGATCTGCCCATTCTTGGGTACGCGGCCGAAGTGGTCCGTGGACAAGGGGAGTTGTTCGGTGGAGAAGGAAGCAGGGCGCGACACCGCAACGGTGCGGTTCGACGACCCGTGGTACGACACGCTCGCGTCCGGGTGGGGCGAATTGGACGGCGAGGGGAATTTCGCACCCGCGGGAGCGTCCGGCCCCGGTGCCTCCCGGCGCCGTCCCGGCGCGGCCGAGATCTACCTGGAAGTGCAGGGTGGCGAGGCCTTCCAGGAGGTGCGCCGCCGATACCGGCGCTTCGTCCTCCCCGCGACGCTCGCCTTCCTCGCCTGGTATCTCGCCTATGTCGTGGTCGCGATCACCGAGCCCGGGCTGATGTCCCGCCCGGTGGCCGGCGCGGTCAATGTCGCGATGGTCGCGGGACTCGGACAGTTCCTCACGACGTTCCTCCTCACCTGGGCGTACGCGCGGCACGCGCGCCTGCGCAGGGACCGCGCCGCACTCGAACTGCGCTGGGAGACACAGGAGATGACACGGGAGGCCGGGCGTTGAACGGGAACCATCAGACGCTGGCGCTCGTGCTCTTCAGCGTCTTCATCGCCGTGACGCTCGCCATCACCACCTGGGTGAGCCGCGACCGGCACGGCTCGGCCGAGGAGTTCTACGCCGGCGGCCGGCTGTTCTCTCCGATGGAGAACGGTTTCGCCATCGCCGGCGACTACATGTCGGCGGCCTCCTTTCTCGGCATCTCCGGTCTGATCGCCCTCTACGGCTACGACGGCATGCTGTACTCGGTCGGGTTCTTCGTCGCCTGGCTCGTCGTGCTGCTGCTGATCGCCGAACTGGTCCGCAACTGCGGGCGGTTCACCCTCGCCGATGTGGTGGCGGCGCGCATGAGGCAACGTCCGGTGCGGATCGCGGCAGGCACGTCGTCCGTCACCGTCTCCGTGCTCTACCTGGTGGCGCAGATGGTCGGCGCGGGCAGCCTGGTCGCCCTGCTCCTCGGGGGCACGAGCGGCGCCGCCCGTTCCTGGACCGTCATCGGTGTCGGCGCGCTCATGGTGATCTATGTGTCCCTGGGCGGGATGCGCGCCACCACCTGGATCCAGATCGTCAAGGCCGTCCTGCTGATGGCGGGGGCGGCCGTGCTCACCGTGCTCGTCCTGGTCCGCTTCCACGGCGACTTCAACGCGCTGCTGGACTCCGCCGCGCGACGCAGCGGAGACGGAAGCCGCTTCCTGTCGCCCGGTCTCCTCTACGGCGGGACCTGGACGGCGCGCATCGACTTCATCAGTCTGGGCCTGGCCCTGGTGCTCGGCACGGCGGGGCTGCCGCACATCCTGTCGCGGTTCTACACCGTGCCGACCGCCCGGGCGGCCCGCAGGTCGGTCGTCTGGTCCATCGGGCTCATCGGCAGCTTCTATCTGATGACCATCGCGCTCGGGTTCGGGGCGGCGGCGCTGGTCGGCCCGGCCGACGTACGGGCGTCGAACGCCGCGGGCAACACGGCCGTTCCGCTGCTGGCCCTGGTCCTCGGCGGGGGCGAGGGATCCGCCGCGGGAACGATCCTGTTCGCCGTCGTGGCGGCCGTCGCCTTCGCGACCATCCTCGCCGTCGTCGCGGGGATCACCCTCGCCTCGTCGGCGTCCGTCGCCCATGACCTCTACGCCTCGCTCCGGCGTCCCGGCTCCAGGCAGTACAGCGAGGTCGCCGTGGCCCGGGCCGCGGCGACCGGGATCGGCGTGGCGGCCATCGGGCTCGGCCTGATCGCCCAGAACCTGAACGTCGCGTTCCTGGTCGGGCTCGCCTTCGCCGTCGCCGCCTCGGCCAACCTTCCGGCGCTGCTCTACTCCCTCTTCTGGCGGCGCTTCACCACCAGGGGAGCGGTCTGGTCGATCTACGGAGGGCTGCTCCCCGCCGTGCTCCTGGTGGTGTTCTCCCCGGTCGTCTCCGGCAGCCCGACCTCGATCTTCCCCGGGCTCGACTTCCAGTTCTTCCCTCTGGAGAACCCCGGCCTGGTGTCCATTCCGCTGGGCTTCCTGGCCGGCTGGGCCGGAACGGTGACCTCCACCGAGCCGTCCGACGCCGCCAAGCACGCGGAGACGGAGGTCCGCGCCCTCACCGGGGCCGGGGCCGTGTAGCCGCCCGGCCGTACGCGGGGGACGGTCCGGCCGGACCGCCGGCGGGAGGGGACCGGCGGAGGCCGGGCCCGCCCCCCCGTCATAGCGCAACCGCATGCCGAGGAACGGCGTGCCGCCGGACCGGTCCCTGCCTGGCGGGTACGGGGCCGCCGAGGTCCGTGCCGGGCCGTGACCGATGGGCAAAGGCCCCGCGGCGTCAGGCCCCGTCCGAGTCGTCCCCGTCCCGCCCGGCGGGCCGCTCCTTTCCCGAGGCGCCCGAGGCGCCCGAGGCGCCCGGCGCGACCGGGGGCAGCGGCTGAGGGGGGCGCGGGCCGCCGTACTGGCCGGTGGGCCGCATGCGCAACGGCCGTTCCGCGTACTCCTCCAGGGCGTGCGCGATCCAGCCCGCCGTGCGGGACACCGCGAACACCGTTTCGCCCGCCTCCGCGGCCATGCCGCAGGAGACCGACAGCACGGCCAGCGCCAGATCGACATTGGCGTGCAGGGGGGTGTGCCGGGCGGCCGTGGCGACCACGTCGTGCGCGGCGGCGAGTGCGGGGGCGGCCCCGGGGACGTCCGCGAGCAGGGCGAACAGGGCCGTCGCCCGCGGGTCCTCGGAGGTGTAGAGCCGGTGGCCGAGCCCCGGCACGCCGCGTCCGGCCCGCAGATGGTCCGCCACAACCGGCACGGCGCCGCCCCGTTCCAGGACCTCGCTCAGCATCCGGTGCGCGAGGCCGCTCGCCGCTCCGTGCAGCGGGCCCTCCAGAACTCCGAGGCCGGCGGAGACCACCGCGTACGGGTGGGCGTGGGCGGACGCGGCCACCCGGGCGGCCAGGGTCGAAGCGGCGAGATCGTGGTCGATCAGCAGGGCGAGCGCGGTGTCCAGCACCGCGAGCGACGGCGCGTCCGCCGGGCGGGCGGTGAGCCTCGGCCACAGTCGCCGGGCGAGCCCGGGTTCCGCGCCGCCCGCCCGCCCCTCCCCGTCATCGGCGGAGGCGGCGCCGGGCGCTTCGGGCAATGCGCGGACCAGCGTCGGGATCAGGCTTCGCGCGCTTGCCAGCACGGACTCGCGCGAGAGGTCGAAACGGAGCGGGTCGGCCGTCGCCGCGGCGACCACGGCCACTCGCAACCGGTCCGTCGGGCCGCTGTGGGCGGGCAGCGCACCGACCGCCCGGCGTGCCGCCGTCAGGGCCTCGGCGGGGGCCGTGAAGCGGATCCCCGGCCGCAGAACACCGGTCCAGAGCCACTCGGCGACCTCCTCGTAGGCGTACCGCCGGGCCAGTTCCGTCGCGTCGACCCCGCGGAAGTAGTACCGGTCGCCGTCGATCAGCGTGATGCCGGTACGGAAGACCAGGTCGCCCGCGCCGACGGCGGAGGACTCACGGCGGCCCGATCGGCGGGCCAGCGCGTCCACCTCCGCGGCGTCGAACGTGCTGCCCCTCCCGCCGGGGGCGCGTCTGCTGCTCAGCTGGCCCCGGCTGACGTAGGCGTACACCGTCTCCGGCTTCACTCCGAGACGCTCCGCCGTCTCCCTCGTGCTGAGCCGCCGCGATGTCACCTCGTGACCGGCGCCGGAATCCTCCCGCTCCTTCATGTGCCGACTGTATCCATATTGATGGAATCAATGTTGACAGGATTGAAGTCAATCATGAATGGTCGAATCAATGTAGGTGGTTCCGGCGCTACGCCCATGGAGGAGAACGATGCAGACCACGACCGGCGGAAGCCCGCTCGACGCGCCCCGGGGGCTCGCGGGTGTCGTCGTTACGGACACGGCGCTCGGCGACGTCCGCGGGCGCGAGGGCTTCTACCACTACCGGCAGTACTCGGCGATCGAACTGGCGGGGACCCGGAGCTTCGAGGACGTCTGGTACCTGATGTCCGAGGGCGAGCTGCCCGACGCCGCCGCCCGGGACGCCTTCGCCGCCCGGACCGCCGGGCTGCGACGGCTGCCCGCGGAGGTGCGGGGCGCCCTGCCCGCCATAGCTCGCGCGGGGGCCGGCGCCGGCCCCCTGGCGGGGCTGCGCACCGCCCTCTCGCTCCTGGGCGCGTCGGCGGGCTTCCGGCCGGTGTACGACATCGACGCCGGCCGCCGCCGCGAGGACGCGCTGGCCGCCTGCGCCGCCGTTCCCACCCTGCTCGCCGCCCTGTACCGGCTCGGGCGGGGTCTCGAACCGATCGAGCCCCGCGACGACCTGCCGCACGCCGCCGACTACCTGCGCATGCTCACCGGCTCGCTGCCGGACGCCGCGCGCGTGCGGGCCGTGGAGCGGTATCTGATCTCCACCGTCGACCACGGCTTCAACGCCTCGACCTTCACCGGCCGGGTCGTCGCCTCCACCGGCGCCGACGTCGCCGCGTGCCTGGTGGCGGCCGTCGGCGCACTCTCCGGTCCGCTCCACGGCGGCGCGCCCAGCCGCGCCCTGGACACCCTGGACGCCATCGGAACCCCCGACCGCGTCGACGGCTGGATCCGTGAACGGGTGCGCGCGGGGGAGCGGATCATGGGGTTCGGCCATCCCGTCTACCGCACCGAGGACCCCCGCTCCCGCATGCTGCGGGACATCGCCCAGGATTTCGGCGGTCCCCTCGTCGACCTGGCCGTCGAGGTGGAGCGGCGGGTCGAGTCGATCCTCGCCGAGCTCAAGCCGGGCCGCGAGCTCCACACCAACGTGGAGTTCTACGCCGGAGTCGTCATGGAGCTGTGCGGGCTGCCGCGCGAGATGTTCACGCCGACGTTCTGCGTGGCCCGGGCCGTCGGCTGGAGCGCCCATATCCTGGAGCAGGCGGAGGACTCGAAGATCATCCGTCCGGCGGCCCGTTACGTCGGCACGCCCCCGCCGCAGCCGGTCCCGATGCCCTGACGACCCCGAGGAAGGTCCCGTTGAACCCGCCGTCCCCGTCCCGCACGAAGCAGATCCCGGTCATCGTCCTCGCGGGGTTCCTGGGGTCGGGCAAGACGACACTGCTCAACCACCTCCTCCACAACCGTGCGGGGAACCGGATCGGAGTGATCGTCAATGACTTCGGTTCGATCGAGATCGATGCGATGACGGTCTCGGGACAGGTCGGTTCGACGGTCTCGCTCGGCAACGGCTGCCTGTGCTGCGCGGTCGACGCGAGCGAACTCGACGCCTTCCTGGAGACGCTGACGCGGCCGTCGGCCCGTCTCGACGTGATCGTCATCGAGGCCAGCGGGCTCGCGGAGCCGCAGGAACTCGTCCGCATGCTTCTGGCCAGCGACAATCCGCACATCATGTACGGCGGTCTGGTGGAGGTCGTCGACGCGGCGGAGTTCGAGGCCACCCGACGGAAGCACCCGGAGATCGACCGCCATCTGGCCGTCGCCGATCTCGTCGTCCTGAACAAGGCCGACCGGGTCGGGGACGAGGAGCTGGCACGCGTGCGCGACGCCGTCGCCGCGACCGGCACGCCGGGCGCCGACGGCACGTCGGGCGGCACGGCGGGCGCGGTCATCTGCGCCACGTACGGGCGTGTCGACCCCGAGCTGCTCTTCGATCCGTCGCTGCGCCCGGACGGCGAGGAGAAGGCGCGCCAGCTCAGCTTCGAGGACCTGCTGTCGGCGGAGCGGGCCGAGGGGGAAGGGGCCGACGCCGGGCACGAGCACCATCTGCACGCCGCGTACGAGAGCGTGTCCTTCACCGCCGACGTGCCCATGGACCCCCGACGGCTGATGGAGTTCCTCGACTCCCGGCCGCAGGGGCTCTACCGGATCAAGGGCTTCGTCGACTTCGGCGCGGGCGACCGCGCCAACCGGTACGCGCTGCACGCGGTCGGCCGGTTCCTGCGGTTCGAGCCGCAGCCGTGGACGCGCGGCGAACCGCGCCTCACCCAGCTGGTGCTGATCGGCTCGGGCATCGACCCGGAGGCCCTGCACAAGGAGCTGTCCGACTGCCGTCGGACGGACACGCCGACCGTCGACGCGCCGGCCCCGGTCCCGGGCGTGTCGGGCCCGGGCGTGTCGGTCCCTGTCGTGTCGGATCCGGGCGTGTCGGATCCGGGGGCCGCGGTGTTGAACGCGGCGCAGGACACCGCACTGGAGCGGGGCATGTGGGGCGTCCTGCGGTATGTGCGGCGGCCCGACGACGAGGAGTGACGAGGGATGTGCGGGGGAGCGGCCCGGCCGCTCCCCCGCACATCGTCCGCCGGGCCGGTTACGCCGGTCCCGCGACCGCCGCGACCGGCTTCGCCAACGGCGCCCCCGAACCGTCACGCCGCGGGTCCGGCGCCGGCAGCTCGGCGGGCGCGCCGTTCTTCTGCGCGGCCCGCGCGGGGGCGGCGCCCGCCCAGGCGAACACCAGGGCGTCCTCGCCCTTGAGGAACCGCTGGCAGCGCACCCCGCCGGTGGCCCGGCCCTTGCGCGGGTACTGGTCGAACGGCGTGAGCTTGCACGTCAGCATCGAGTCGTCCAGCAGGCCGTGCGAGCCCGCCACCGTGAACACCACCCCGTCCGCCGCCGGGTCCACGGCCGTGAACGAGATCACCGAGGCGCCCGCCGTGAGCTTGATCCCCGCCATCCCGCCGGCGGGCCTTCCCTGCGGCCGCACCTGCGCCGCCTGGTAGCGCAGCAGTTGGGCGTCGGACGTGATGAAGACCAGGTCCTCCTCGCCCGTGCGCAGCTCGGCCGCGCCGACGATCCGGTCGCCGTCCTTGAGGGCGATGACCTCCAGCTCGTCCTTGTTGGCCGGGTAGTCCGGAACCACGCGCTTGACGACCCCCTGCAGGGTGCCGATGGCCAGGCCGGGGGACGACTCGTCCAGCGTGGTCAAGCAGACGACTTCCTCATCACTCTCCAGGGTGAGGAATTCCGAGACCATCGCCCCGCCCGAGAGGTTGGGCCCCGCGTGCGTGTCCGGCAGCTGCGGCAGATCGACGACCGAGAGCCGCAGCAGCCGCCCCGCCGACGTGACCACACCGATGTCGCCGCGGGCCGTCGCCGGCACGGCGGACACGATCACGTCGTGCTTGGCGCGCTTGGCGTCCTCGGCGAACACGATCGGCTCGTCGTTCGCGGTACGGGCCAGCAGACCGGTCGACGACAGCAGCACCCGGCACGGGTCGTCCGCGACCTGCAGCGGCACCGACGCGACCTGCGTGCCGGCCGACTCCAGCAGCACCGTGCGCCGCTCGGTGCCGAACTTCTTGGCGACCGTCGCCAGTTCCGACGAGACGAGCTTGCGCAGCGCGGTGTCCGACTCGAGGATCGTGGTCAGCGCGTCGATCTCCTTGTTGAGCCGGTCCCGCTCGCTCTCCAGCTCGATCCGGTCGAACTTGGTCAGCCGGCGCAGCGGAGTGTCCAGGATGTACTGCGTCTGGATCTCGCTCAGCGAGAAGCGCTGGATGAGCCGCTCCTTGGCCTGCGCCGAGTTGTCGCTGGAGCGGATGAGCCGGATGACCTCGTCGATGTCGAGCAGCGCGACCAGCAGGCCCTCGACCAGGTGCAGCCGGTCGCGGCGCTTGCCCCGGCGGAACTCGCTGCGCCGGCGCACCACGTCGAAGCGGTGGTCGAGGTAGACCTCCAGCAGCTCCTTGAGGCCGAGCGTGAGCGGCTGCCCGTCGACCAGCGCCACGTTGTTGATCCCGAAGGAGTCCTCCATCGGGGTCAGCTTGTAGAGCTGCTCCAGCACCGCCTCGGGCACGAAGCCGTTCTTCACCTCGATGACCAGACGCAGCCCGTGCTCGCGGTCGGTCAGGTCCTTCACGTCCGCGATGCCCTGGAGCTTCTTCGACCCGACCAGGTCCTTGATCTTGGCGATCACCTTCTCCGGACCCACCGCGAAGGGCAGTTCGGTGACCACCAGGCCCTTGCGACGGGGCGTGACGTTCTCCACGGAGACGGTGGCACGGATCTTGAACGTCCCGCGGCCGCCGGCGTACGCGTCCTTGATGCCGCCCAGGCCCACGATCCGGCCGCCGGTCGGCAGGTCGGGTCCGGGGATGAACCGCATCAGGGTCTCCAGGTCCGCGCCCGGATGCTTGATCAGATGGCGGGCGGCGGCGACGACCTCGCCCAGGTTGTGCGGCGGCATGTTGGTCGCCATGCCGACCGCGATCCCGGACGCCCCGTTGACCAGGAGGTTCGGGTACGCGGCCGGGAGCACGGAGGGCTCCTGCTCCTGACCGTCGTAGTTCGCCTGGAAATCGACGGTGTCCTCGTCGATCGACTCCGTCATCAGGGACGTCGCGTCGGCCATCCGGCACTCGGTGTACCGCATGGCGGCCGGCGGGTCGTCGTTGCCGAGCGAGCCGAAGTTGCCGTGGCTGTCGACCAGGGGGAGCCGCATGGAGAACGGCTGCGCCAGACGGACCAGCGCGTCGTAGATCGACGCGTCGCCGTGCGGGTGGAGCTTGCCCATGACCTCGCCGACGACGCGCGCGCACTTCACGAAACCGCGGTCGGGGCGCAGTCCCATCTCGTTCATCTGGTACACGATGCGGCGGTGCACCGGCTTCAGGCCGTCACGGGCGTCGGGCAGGGCCCGCGAGTAGATGACCGAGTACGCGTACTCGAGGAAGGAGCCCTGCATTTCGTCGACGACGTCGATGTCGAGGATGTTCTCCTCGAAGTCGTCCGGCGGCGGGGTCTTCGTGCTGCGGCGGGCCATCGCTGCTGCGACTCCTTCACGGATTCTGTTCGGGCAACCTCAGGTTCTGTCGCGGACCATTGTGGACCGCCGCACTGACATCACCGACCTCGCCCCGTCCCTAGCGCGGTCCCCGGACCCGTCCGACGGTACCCCCGGACCGGTCCGGAGAGCGCGCGCCGGGTGGTGCGCCCCTCTTTCACGCGAACTTCCGCGGTATGGGAACTTCGTCAGGTGCCTGTGCGCTTGCTTACAGTGGCAGGTCTCGCAGCAAAACCAGTAACGCGATCGAAGGGACGTACATGCCCATGGGTCACACGGCCACAGCCCAGGCCGGTTCCGGCGGCTTGACAGCGACCGAGCACCGCCTGGCCAACGGCCTGCGCGTGGTGCTCTCGGAGGACCATCTGACCCCGGTCGCCGCGGTCTGCCTCTGGTACGACGTCGGATCACGCCACGAGGTCGAGGGGCGCACCGGCCTGGCGCACCTCTTCGAGCACCTGATGTTCCAGGGCTCCGCCCAGGTCAAGGGGAACGGGCACTTCGAGCTGGTGCAGGGCGCCGGCGGTTCGCTCAACGGGACCACCAGCTTCGAGCGCACCAACTACTTCGAGACGATGCCCGCGCATCAGCTGGAGCTGGCCCTCTGGCTGGAGGCGGACCGGATGGGCTCCCTGCTCTCCGCGCTCGACGAGGAGTCGATGGAGAACCAGCGCGACGTCGTCAAGAACGAGCGGCGCCAGCGCTACGACAACGTCCCGTACGGCACGGCGTTCGAACGGCTGACGGCGCTCGCCTACCCGGAGGGCCACCCGTACCACCACACTCCGATCGGCTCGATGGCGGATCTGGACGCCGCGACGCTGGAGGACGCCCGCGCCTTCTTCCGCACGTACTACGCGCCGAACAACGCGGTGCTGTCGGTCGTCGGCGACATCGACTCCGAGCAGACGCTCGCCTGGATCGAGAAGTACTTCGGCTCCATCCCGTCCCACGACGGCAAGCAGCCGCCGCGCGACGGCGCGCTGCCCGAGGTCATCGGGGAGCAGCTGCGGGAGGAGGTGCGCGAGGAGGTCCCGGCGCGGGCCCTGATGGCCGCCTACCGGCTGCCGCACGACGGCACCCGTGAGTGCGACGCGGCGGACCTCGCGTTGACCGTGCTCGGCGGCGGCGAGTCGTCGCGCCTGCACAACCGCCTGGTCCGCCGCGACCGCACGGCCGTGGCGGCGGGGTTCGGGCTGCTGCGGCTGGCGGGCGCCCCGTCGCTGGGCTGGCTGGACGTCAAGACGTCCGGCGGCGTGGAGGTGCCGCAGATCGAGACGGCGGTCGACGAGGAGCTGGCCCGGTTCGCCGCCGAGGGGCCGACGCCGGAGGAAATGGAACGCGCGCAGGCGCAGTTGGAGCGCGAGTGGCTGGACCGGCTCGGTACGGTCGCGGGCCGCGCCGACGAACTCTGCCGGTACGCCGTGCTGTTCGGCGACCCGCAGCTGGCCCTGACGGCCGTGCGGCGGGTGCTCGACGTGACGGCGGAGGAGGTCCAGGCGGTCGCCAAGGCCCGGTTGCGTCCCGACAACCGGGCGGTGCTGGTCTACGAGCCGGTGGAACCGGCCGAGTCCGCGGACGGCGCGGACGCCGACGAGACCGACGCCGACGACACCGACGCGCACGAAGGAGCGGGCAAGTGACCGACGCCGCGACTGGAGTATCGATGCAGTTCCACCCCCGCCCGGCCGCCGGCGTCGCCCGCCCCTGGGCCTTCCCCGCGCCGGAGCGCGGTTCGCTGCCCAACGGGCTCACGGTGCTGCGCTGCCACCGCCCGGGCCAGCAGGTGGTGGCGGTCGAGATCGTCGTCGACGCCCCGCTGGACGCCGAGCCCGAGGGCCTGGACGGCGTGGCCACGATCATGGCGCGGGCCCTGTCCGAGGGCACCGACAAGCACACCGCCGAGGAGTTCGCCGCCGAGCTGGAGCGCTGCGGCGCCACGCTCGACGCGCACGCCGACCACTCCGGCGTCCGGGTGTCCCTGGAGGTCCCGGCCTCCCGGCTGGCCAAGGCGCTCGGGCTGGTGGCCGAGGCGCTGCGGGCCCCCGCCTTCGCCGAGAGCGAGATCGAGCGGCTGGTGCGCAACCGGCTCGACGAGATCCCGCACGAGCAGGCCAACCCGGCCCGGCGCGCCGCCAAGCAGCTCTCCAAGGAGCTCTTCCCCGCCACCTCGCGGATGTCGCGACCGCGTCAGGGCACCGAGGAGACGGTGGAGCGGATCGACTCGGCGGCGGTGCGCGCCTTCTTCGACGCCCATGTCCGTCCGTCCGCGGCGACCGCCGTGGTCGTCGGCGACCTGACCGGCATCGATCTGGAGGCCCTGCTCGCCGAGACGCTCGGGGACTGGTCCGGCGACACCGCCGAGCCGCGTCCGGCCCCGCCGATCACGGCCGACGACACCGGTCGCGTGGTCGTCGTGGACCGTCCGGGCGCGGTGCAGACGCAGATGCTGATCGGCCGGATCGGGGCCGACCGGCACGACAGCGTGTGGCCGGCCCAGGTGCTGGGCACGTACTGCCTGGGCGGCACGCTCACCTCGCGGCTGGACCGGGTGCTGCGCGAGGAGAAGGGCTACACCTACGGTGTCCGGGCCTTCGCCCAGGTCATGCGTTCCTCGGCCCCGGACTCCGCCACCGGGGCGACCGGTGCGGCCATGCTCGCGATCAGCGGATCGGTGGACACCGAGTCGACCGGACCGGCGTTGTCGGACCTGTGGACGGTCCTGCGGACGCTGGCGGCCGAGGGGCTCACCGACGAGGAGCGCGAGACCGCGGTGCAGAACCTCGTGGGCGTCGCACCGTTGAAGTTCGAGATGGCGGCCTCGGTCGCCAGCACCCTCGCCGACCAGGTGGAGCAGCATCTTCCGGACGACTACCAGGCCCACCTGTACGCCCGGCTCGCGGAGGCCGGCACGGTCGAGGCGACCGCGGCCGTGGTCAACGCCTTCCCGGTCGACCGGCTGGTGACGATCCTCGTCGGGGACGCGTCCCGGATCCAGGAGCCGGTGCGGGCGCTGGGCATCGGTGAGGTGTCGGTGGTCACCGGCTGACGGCGGCGCCCGGGCGCGCCCGGGGGCGGGGCTCGCCCCGTGCTCCCGCGGCCCCGGTGCGGGCGACGGGGCGGGGAAGCGGGCGCCCGGCCTCGTCCGCGTGCGGGCGGATGCCGTCCCGGCCCCGAGGTACGGGAAAAGGCCTCCTCGACGTGCGCCGGGCGCGGGGCGGCACCCGCCGCGCGGATGTGAGGGGGAGCCCTGTGGGCGATGTCTCGCCGGGCCTTCCCCGAGATCCGTTCCGGCGGCGGGGTTGCCCGTACGCCCTGTGGCATGCGCTACAAAACGGCTTGTGCGTTTGGCGAACGAACAGACAGGCGCATAGCGTCTACCAGGCTGTTCGCCCCTCGTACGTCGCGACCGCGACGCACCGGACAGCCATCGCCGAGTCCCCGCCGGGCATACGCCCGAGGGAGCCGGGGACCCACGCAGTCCCTGGGGTGAATCGGACGTCCGGGTCTTCATGAGGCCGGGACGCCCGTAGGAGACCTTCCTGCTCCGAACCCGTCAGCTAACCCGGTAGGCGAGAAGGAAGGAAAGGACCAGCCACTTCATGGCGTTCACCCGTGCCACCGGGAAGCATCGTGCCCCGAACCGGCTGACGTGCACCGGTGCGAAGATCGCCGGGGTCGCGGCCCTGGCCGCCACCGGCGTCGTCGGAGGCGTCGCCTCTCCGGCTCTGGCCGCGGAGACAGAGGCCCCCGCCGTCGACGAGACCGGACTGAACCAGGTCATCGCCATCGAGGACGTCATCGCCGACCGGATCGACGCCCAGGCCGCGGCTCAGCAGCACCAGGCCGACGTCGCCGAGGCGAAGGCGGCGGCCCAGCGAAAGGCCGAGGCCGAGAAGCGCGCCGCGGCCAGGGCGAAGGCCCGGGCCGAGGAGAAGCGCGCCGCCGAGGCGCGGGCCGCCCGCTCCGCCGAGCGCGCCCGCCTGGGCGCCTTCCGGCTTCCGGTGGCGGGCTCCTACGTCACCACCGGGTACAAGTCCAGCGGTTCGCTCTGGTCCTCCGGAAGCCACTCGGGCATCGACTTCCACGCGGCTTCCGGCAGCTCCGTCGTCGCCATCGGCTCCGGTACGGTCGTCGAGGCCGGCTGGGGCGGCGCGTACGGCAACAACATCGTGCTCCGGATGACGGACGGCACGTACACGCAGTACGGGCACCTCTCCTCGATCGGCGTCCGGGTCGGGCAGAGCGTCCTGGCGGGTCAGCAGATCGGGCTGTCCGGCTCGACCGGCAACTCCACCGGCCCGCACCTGCACTTCGAGGCCCGGACCACTCCCGCCTACGGCTCCGACATCGACCCCGTCGCGTATCTGCGCGCTCACGGCGTCGCGGTCTGACCGGCGTTCCGCCCGCAACCGCCCGAAGGCCCCGGCAGCACCGTGCCGGGGCCTTCGCATGTCCGGGCCGGGGCGGCCGCCGCGTCTTCCGCCCGGCGAAGCGCCGTTCCGTCCGGAGTCGTACCGCTCGTCCGCGGCGTGCCGGACATGGTGAAGGGCCGTGCCGGACATGGTGAAGGGCCGCGGCTCCAGGGCTGCTTCCGGGAGTTCCCCGGTGGCTGGAGATTCCGCGGCCCTTTCGTCGGACCGGACCGAATGGAATCGGGCGGAACCGAAGCAGTCCAAACCGAATCAGACTGAACCGAAGTGGACCGAATCGAAACGGGCTGGGCCGAGTGGGACGGAGTCGATCCGGTCCAGGCCGGACCGGGCGGTTCCTGCGAACCGGATCAGACGGTTTCCGGGAGCTCGTCGAGGCCCTCGGCGACCAGCTTCGCCAGGCGGTCCAGAGCGGTCTCGGCGTCCTCGGCGTCGGACGCGAGCACGATCTCCTCGCCGCCCCGCGCGCCGAGACCGAGCACCGCGAGCATGGAAGCGGCGTTCACCGGGCTGCCGTCGGCCTTGGAGACCGTCACGGGGACACCCGACGCCGTGGCGGCACGGACGAATATGGAAGCGGGGCGGGCGTGCAGGCCCTCGGCCCAGCCGACGTTGACACGGCGCTCAGCCATTGGTTCTGCCCTTCATGGGTCAATAGTTGTCTAGACCATTCTCTCATGTGGTGCGCGGTGCTCGGGCCGGTCCGCGCCGCACCCATGACCAGTGCCGCAACGCCGTTCGGCCTCCCTCAGACTGCCCCGGCCCCGGCACGTACGCGACCGGTGGGCGAGCCGTAGTCTGTGCCCATGCAGTCTTCGTCGGAGTCGAGTCCGCATCACGCCTACCCCGATCACTGGGAAGCAGACGTGGTTCTCCGCGACGGAGCGACCGCGCGGATCAGGCCGATCACCACGGACGACGCCGAACGCCTGGTCAGCTTCTACGAGCAGGTCTCCGACGAGTCGAAGTACTTCCGTTTCTTCGCCCCGTATCCGCGGCTGTCCGCCAGGGATGTGCACCGCTTCACCCATCACGACTACGTCGACCGGGTGGGGCTCGCGGTCACCGTCGGCGGCGAGTTCATCGCGACCGTGCGCTACGACCGGATCGACGGGCGCGGCCGGCCCGCCTCCGCGCCCGCGGACGAGGCCGAGGTCGCCTTCCTCGTGCAGGACGCGCACCAGGGCAGGGGAGTGGCGTCGGCGCTGCTGGAACACATCGCCGCCGTGGCCCGTGAGCGCGGCATCCGCCGTTTCGTCGCCGAGGTGCTCCCCGCGAACACCAAGATGATCAAGGTGTTCCGGGACGCCGGCTTCACCCAGCGGCGGAGTTTCGAGGACGGCTCCGTCCATCTCACCCTGGACCTCGAACCGACGGCCGAGTCCCTCGCCGTCCAGCTCGGCCGTGAACAGCGGGCCGAGGCGCGCTCCGTGCAACGGCTGCTGGCCCCCGGTTCCGTCGCCGTCATCGGAGCGGGCCGCACGCCCGGCGGGGTCGGCCGCACGGTCCTGCGCAACATCCTCGGGGCCGGGTTCACCGGCCGCACCTATGCCGTGAACCGCTCCTTCGCCGCCGACCAGGGCACCATCGACGGCGTCCCCGCCCACCGATCCGTCGGCGAGATCGGTGAGCCGGTGGACCTCGCGGTCGTCGCCGTCCCCGCCGAACGGGTCCCGGAGGCCGTGGCCGACTGCGGCGAGCACGGTGTCCAAGGGCTCGTCGTGCTCTCCGCCGGATACGCGGAGTGGGGAGCGGAGGGCAGGGACCGACAGCGCGAACTGGTCCGCCAGGCGCGCTCGTACGGGATGCGGATCATCGGCCCGAACGCCTTCGGCGTCATCAACAACGCCGAGGCCGTCCGGCTGAACGCCTCCCTCGCTCCCGAACGGCCCGAGCCCGGACGCATCGGACTGTTCTCCCAGTCCGGGGCGATCGGCATCGCGCTGCTCTCCCGGCTCTACCGGCAGGGAGCGGGACTCTCCACCTTCATCTCGGCGGGCAACCGCGCGGACGTCTCGGGCAACGACTTCCTGCAGTACTGGTACGAGGACCCGGACACCGACGTCGCCCTGCTCTACCTCGAATCGTTCGGCAACCCGCGCAAGTTCATGCGGCTCGCCCGGCGCACCGCGGCCGTGAAACCCGTGGTCGTGGTGAAGGGGGCCCGGCACAGCGGCGCCACCCCGCCCGGCCACGCCGTGCCGGTCAGCCGGATTCCGGACGCCACGGTCTCCGCGCTCATGCGGCAGGCCGGTGTGATCCGCGTCGACACGGTCACCGAGATGGTCGACGCGGGTCTCCTCCTCGCGGGCCAGCCGCTGCCGGCGGGCCCCCGGGTCGCGATCCTGGGCAACTCCGAATCGCTCGGCCTGCTCACCTACGACGCCTGCCTGACCGAGGGGCTGCGTCCGCGGCCGCCCCTCGACCTCACCACCGCCGCGACGCCGCAGGACTTCCGGGACGCCCTGACCGAGGCCCTCGCCGACGAGGGCTGCGACTCCGTGATCGTCACGGCCATCCCATGGGTGGGCGAGGACGGCGAGGCGGAGGCGGGCGACGGCGAGGTGCTGGCGGCCGCGCTGCGTACGGCCGCCGAGGCGGGCCCCGGCAAGCCGGTGGCCGTGGTCCATGTGGAGATCGGCGGGCTGGCGGAGGCCCTGGCCACGGCCGCCGGCACGGTCGCGCAGCCGCGTGCGGCCAAACCGTCCCCCGCGGCGGCCGGGGCCGTGGCCGCCGAGCCAGCCACCGGGCGTGCGTTCGCCGCTCAGAAGCCCGGGACCGCCCAGTCCGGGACCGCCCAGTCCGGGACCGCCCAGTCCGGGACCGCGGCCCAGGGCGCTTCCGGCTCGGGCGGAGCGACCGGTGCGACCGGGACGGGAACGACCGGGCGGGTGGGCCGGATCCCCGCCTATCCCGCTGCCGAGCGGGCGGTGCGCGCCCTGGCCGAGGCCGTGCGGTACGCGCAGTGGCGACGGCAGGCCGCCACACCCGGCAAGGTGCCCGAGTTCCTCGACGACACCATCGACGAGTCCGGGACCGCCGAGCTGATCGACTCCCTCCTCGGTCCCGTCCCCGACCCGCGGGGCAGGTCGCTCACGCCCGACGAGGCGTGCGAACTGCTGGGGCGCTACGGCATCGACGTACGGCCGACGCTGCCGGCCCCCGACCCGGAGGCCGCCGTCGCGGCGGCGGCGCGGCTCGGATACCCCGTGGCGCTCAAGACCACCGCGCCCCATCTGCGTCACCGGGCCGACCTCGGCGGCGTCCGGCTGGACCTCGCGGGCGAGGAGGCGCTGCGACGCGCGTACGGCGAGCTGACCGACCTGCTCGGCAAGCCGGCCGAACTGCAGCCCGTCGTCCAGGCGATGGCGCCGCGCGGCGTCGACACCGTCGTACGGGCCACGGTCGACTCGGCGGCGGGCGCCGTCCTCTCGTTCGGGCTCGCCGGCGCGCCCTCCGAGCTCCTCGGCGACACCGCCCATCGTCTGGTTCCGGCCACCGACCGCGAGGTCGCGGAGCTGATCCGATCCATCAGGGCGGCCCCGGTGCTGTTCGGCTGGCGGGGCGCGGCGCCCGTGGACACCGCGGCGCTCGAAGAGCTGCTGCTGCGGGTGTCCCGGCTGGTCGACGACCATCCCGAGGTGGTCTCCGTCGCCCTGGAACCGGTCGTGGTCGGCCCGCAGGGGCTCACCGTGCTCGGCGCGAGCGTGCGGCTCTCGCCGCCCCCGCCGCGCGCCGACCTCGGCCCCCGCCGCCTGCCGAACTACTGAACCGGCGGGACGACCGCCGCGTCCCCGTCCCGCACGGCCCCGTCTCCGTCCCACCCCGCGCACGGCCCCGTCCCCGCCCCGCGCGACGTCCCCGGCAGTCATCCGCCCCCCGTAGGATGGTGCCCATGGCTAAGACCGGTACGACGACCCAGGGGCTGCGCGCGGCGATCGAGCGCAGTGGCTACTACCCGGCCCTCGTGGCCGAGGCGGTGGAAGCCGCCGTGGGCGGTGAGCCCGTCGCCTCGTACCTCGTCCACCAGGAGACCACCTTCGACTCCAACGAGGTGCGCCGCCACGTCACGGTCCTGGTCCTGACCGGCACGCGCTTCATCGTCAGCCACACCGACGAGCAGAACGCGGACACCAGTTCCCCGTCGCCGTACGCCACCACCTCCACGGAGTCGGTCAAGCTCGACCGGATCTCGTCGGTCGTGGTCAGCCGGGTCGTGGCCGACCCGGAGAAGTACGCGCCGGGCACGCTGCCCCGCGAGGTGGTCCTCACCATCGGCTGGGGCGCGGTCTCCCGCATCGACCTGGAGCCCGCCGCCTGCGGCGACCCCAACTGCGAGGCCGACCACGGCTACACCGGCAACTCCACCGCCGACGACCTGAGCCTGCGGGTCAGCGAGGCCGGCGACGGCCCGGACACCGTGCGCCAGACCCTCGCCTTCGCTCAGTCGCTCTCCGAGGCCACGGCCGCGACCGCGGCGACCGCCCGCTGATGGCCCAGCCGGCCTGGCAGGACCCGGTCCTGCTCGACATCGACACCGCGCCCGTCCCCGAGTACGGCAGGGGCTCGCTGGCCGACCTCCTCCCCACGCTCGTCGCCGGACAGGGCGTGCCCGGTTTCGGCGCGGCGATCCCCGAGCTCTCCCCGGCCGACCGGAACTGCGTGTTCCTGATCGACGGGCTGGGCTGGGAGCAGATCAGGGCGCACCCCGACGAGGCGCCGTTCCTGCACTCGCTGCTCCCCACCTCGCGCGGCGGCACCGGTCGCCCGATCACGGCGGGCTTCCCAGCCACCACCGCGACGTCCCTGGCCTCGGTCGGCACCGGACTTCCGCCGGGGGAGCACGGCCTGCCCGGCTACACCGTGCGCGACCCGGGGACCGGCGAGCTGATGAACCAGCTCCGCTGGCAGCCCTGGACCCCGCCCGCCGTCTGGCAGCCGCACCCCACCGTCTTCGCGCTCGCCGACGCCGCGGGGGTGCGCACCGCCCAGGTGTCCGCACCGGCCTTCGAGCGGACCCCGCTCACCCAGGTCGCGCTCAGCGGCGGCACGTTCCTCGGAAGGCTGACCGGCGAGGAACGGATGGACGTCGCCGCCGAACGCCTCGCCGCCGGCGACCGCTCGCTCGTCTACACGTACTACAGCGAGGTGGACGCCAGCGGTCACCGCTTCGGCGTCGACTCCGACGCCTGGCGCGGGCAGCTCATGCACGTCGACGGCCTGGCCCGGCGCCTGGCCGAACAGCTCCCGCCCCGCTCGGCGCTGTACGTCACCGCCGACCACGGAATGATCGACATCCCCTTCGACGAGCGGTCCCGCATCGACTTCGACGAGGACTGGGAGCTGCGCGCGGGCGTCGCGCTGCTCGGCGGCGAGGGCCGCGCCCGGCACGTCTACGCCGTTCCGGGCGCCGAGAGCGACGTACTGACCGTCTGGCGCGAAGTGCTCGGCGAGCAGTTCTGGGTGGCGAGCCGGGACGAGGCGATCGAGGCCGGCTGGTTCGGCCCGAAGATCGACGAACGCGTCCACGGCAGGATCGGCGACGTCGTCGCGGCGGCCCACGACGACGTGGTGATCACCGCCTCGGTGCATGAGCCGCACGAGTCCGCGATGGTCGGCATGCACGGCTCGATGACCCCCGTCGAGCAGCTCGTGCCGCTGCTCGAAGTACGCTCGTAGCCGCTCCCCGTATTTCCGTACCGCAGCCCCGCCCCGCGGGACCGTGCCGCCGTGCCCGAAAGGTGCTCAGTTCCCCATGTCCGAGCCTGTGTTCTGCGCCGGAACGACGGACCGGGGACAGGGCCGCGTCCCGCTCGGGCATCCGCCGTCCTGGCCGGTCGGCTCCTCGCTCCTGTACCGCTCCCACTCGATCCGGAAGATTGCCCTTCACTGATGTCCGAACTGGTTTTCTTCTCCGGCACCATGGACTGCGGAAAGAGCACTCTGGCGCTGCAGATCGGGCACAACCGCTCGGCCCGGGGCCTGCGGGGCGTCATCTTCACCCGGGACGATCGCGCGGGCGAGGGGAAGCTCTCCTCCCGGCTCGGCCTGGTGACGGAGGCGGTCGAGGCGGCCCCCCGCATGGATCTGTACGCCTATCTGGTGGCCCAGATGTCGAAGGGCGACAAGGTCGACTACGTCATCGTGGACGAGGCGCAGTTCCTCGCGCCCGAGCAGATCGACCAGCTGGCGCGGATCGTGGACGACCTGGACCTGGACGTGTTCGCGTTCGGCATCACCACGGACTTCCGCACCAAGCTCTTCCCTGGCTCGCAGCGGCTGATCGAGCTGGCGGACCGGATCGAGACGCTCCAGGTCGAGGCCATGTGCTGGTGCGGCGCCCGGGCCACCCACAACGCCCGGACGGTGGGCGGGGAGATGGTGGTCGAGGGCGAGCAGGTCGTGGTCGGCGACGTCGACCGGCCGGCCGAAGAGGTCGGTTACGAGGTCCTCTGCCGCCGCCATCACCGCCGCCGCATGACCAGCGCCGCCGCCCGGGCCGGCGCGCTCTCGCCCGACGTCCTGCCGGTCACTCCCTGACGGAGACGTCCCGGCGAGGGCTCGCCGGCGCGGGGCCGCCGACGGGGCCCGACGCCCGGGACCGGTCCGGCCGCGTGCCGACGGGATCCGCCGGACCGGCGGCCGGACCGGCGGCCGGGCCGGCCGAGGCGAGCGGGACCGTGCCCGCCGGCCTCCGGCAGCCGGCGCGTGCCCCGAGGACCGTCCGTACGGGTGTCGTCCGAGGTGCTTAGGATGACGCCGTGGACACGGTGAGCGGGGAAGAGTGCACGTCGGGACCGGGCTCCCCGGGCAAGGTGCAGCCGAGGCAGCTGATCGTGACGGTCTACGGACTGTACGCCCGCGACACCGGCGGCTGGATGTCGGTGGCCTCGCTGATCCGGCTGCTCGCCGACCTGGGCGTGGAGGCGCCGACCGTGCGTTCCTCCGTCTCCCGGCTCAAGCGCGCCGGAATCCTCGAGGCCCGGTCGGTGGCCGGGTCGGCCGGATACCGGATCTCGGCGGAGACCGAGCACATCCTGCGCGACGGCGATCCGCGCATCTTCGCGGCGCGCCGCGCCACCGTGGACGAGGGCTGGGTGCTCGTCGTCTTCTCCGTGCCCGAGTCCGAGCGCGCCAGGCGTCACACCCTGCGCACCCAGCTGACCAGGCTCGGTTTCGGTTCCGTGTCCGCCGGGGTGTGGATCGCGCCGGGCCATGTGCACGCCGAGGCGGAGGACATGCTGGCCCGGCACGGGCTGCGTTCCTACGCCGACCTCTTCCGGGCCGACTACCTCTCCCCGGCGGGGACGCCGGCCGGCCCGCCGTCGGGGGAACCGTCCGGCGGCGTGGCCGACGACGAGGGCCGGGGCGCGGCGGCCCGCGGGGACCTCGCCGCGAAGGTGCGCGCCTGGTGGGACACCGTGCGCCTGCAGCGGCTGTACACCGAGTTCCTCACGGCGTACCGGCCGGTGGCCGGGCGGATCGGGAGCGGCGGCCGGATGACCGACGGCGAGGCGTTCACCGCGTACATCAGAGTCATCACCGACTGGCGCCGGCTCGTCTACCTCGACCCCGGCGTCGCCCGGGAGCTGCTGCCGGCCGAGTGGAGCGGAACCGAGGCGTCCGACCTCTTCGACGAGCTCCACGCCCGGCTGTCCGGTCCCGCCCGCCGGCACGTCGAGCGGCTCCGGACCGGCTGACGCGCCGGCCCGGAGCCGGGCGGCTCAGCCGGCCGCCGACCGCACGACGGTGAACACGGCGCCCTCCGGGTCCGCCACGGTCGCGATGCGCCCGGCGGAGCTGTCGCGGGGCGGCTGGAGGACGTACCCGCCGAGGTCCACCACGCGGTGCGCGGCCGCGTCGGTGTCGTCGACCTCGAAGTACGTCATCCAGTGCGGCCCGCGGTCGCGGGGGAGGGCATGGCCGACGCCGTGGACCGAGGCGATCGGGCGGTCGCGCAGATGCAGGGTCTGGTAGTCGAAGTCCGCGGAGACGACCGCCTCCGCCTCGTAGCCGAACACCGTCTGGTAGAACTTGCACACCGTCGAGGTCTCGCGGGTCAGCAGCTCGTTCCAGACCGGGGTGCCATGGGTCCCGGAGAGCGCCGTGCCCAGGTGCGCCGCGGCCTGCCAGACACCGAAGACCGCGCCGCCGGGATCGGCGGCGATGGCCATCCGCCCCGCCTCGCCCGCGTCGAGCGGCCCGACCGCGACCGTGCCGCCGCAGGACCGGATCAGCTCCGCCGTGACATCGGCGTCGTCGGTGGCCAGATAGGTCGTCCAGGCCACCGGCAGAAGACGGTCGGACGGCATCTGCCCGATGCCCGCGACCACCTTTCCGTCGATCGACGCGCGGACGTACGGACCGAGTTGGTCCGGTCCGGGCGCGAACTCCCAGCCGAACAGGTCGGCGTAGAAATTCTCTGTCGCGCTCAAGCCGTGCACGATCAGACTCACCCAGCAGGGCGTTCCGGGCGTGCGCCGGGCGGGAGCCTCGGTCATTGTCACTCTCTCCTCGGACCATCGTGGTGGCCGTACGGGGGAACGGGGCCGGTGTGCCGTGGTGCGGCGGGTGGTGCGCGCCCCGTGCAGATGCTCGCATCACCGGGCGCGCGACAGGGCCCGGCCGCGCCGCACCGTCCGGGATCTCGGCAGAGAGGCCGGAAACAAGCGGTACGTCCGGTTCGGCGATGTGACGGTGTCACGGGTGGGGCCGCCCTTGCGCGAGGATGGCACCCATGAAGCCCATCATCACCGCATCGGAATGCGCGAACGAGCTGGCGGGGCCGCGCCCGCCGGTGCTCCTGGACGTACGTTGGCGGCAGGGCGGCCCGTACGGCCGCCCGGACTACGAGGCCGGGCACATCCCGGGCGCGGTCTTCGTCGACCTGGACGCTGAACTGGCCGGTCCGGCGGGCAGCGGTGGCCGCCATCCGCTGCCCGACCCGGAGGAGTTCGGCGCGGTGATGCGCCGGGCCGGGGTCCGCGCGGACACGCCGGTGGTCGTCTACGACGGCGGCCAGGGCTGGGGAGCGGCCCGCGCCTGGTGGCTGCTGCGCTGGGCCGGGCACCAGGACGTCCGGGCGCTGGACGGCGGCCTCGCGGCCTGGCGGGGGGAGCTCGACACGGAGATCCCGACGCCCGCCGAGGGCGACTTCCGGCCGGTGCCCGGGTCCGTGCCGGTGCTGGACGCCGACGGGGCGGCGGCGCTGGCCCGGTCGGGTCTGCTGCTCGACGCCCGGCTCGCCGAACGCTACCGGGGCGAAGTGGAGCCGATCGACCGGGTGGCCGGACACATCCCGGGCGCAGTCTCGGCCCCGACGACGGAGAACGTGTCGGAGGACGGCCGTTTCCTGCCCGCTTCCGCGCTGGCGGGCCGCTTCGCGGCGCTGGGGGCCGACCGGGCGTCCGAGGTCGGCGTCTACTGCGGCTCGGGGGTCTCGGGCGCCCACGAGGTGCTGGCCCTGGCCGTCGCCGGGATTCCGGCGGCGCTCTACGTGGGCTCCTGGTCCGAGTGGACCGCCGACGGGACCCGGCCGGTCGCCAAGGGGCCCGACCCCCAGTGACGGGACGCGCGCCGGGGCTCCCGGCAGGAGTGTCCGCCCCCGCCCGGCGGCCCGGGACGCGGCACGCCGGAGCGCGCCGCCGGTGACACGTGCCGCGCGGGCCCCGAGTCGCTCCGAAGGCACGGCGCGTGCGCCCCGCGTGAACGCCGCGACCGGGGCGCGCCGGACCCGGCCGGGCGGCAGGCCCCGGCCCGCGCGCGTGGCCTGAAACCGGCGCACGGTGCTGCGCCCGCGCACGGCGCGAAGCCGGCGCACGGCTCGGCGGAAACCCGCGGCGCGGAGTTCGCGCGGGGCACGAGGGAGGACCTCCGCGCCGGGGAGGCCCGCGGCCCGCGGGGGAGGCACGACACGAGGGCCCGCACGCTGTGGCGTACGGGCCCTCGTCATCCTGCGGTCGCCCCGCTCAGTCCTGTTTCTTCCGGCGCGTGCCGAAGACGATCTCGTCCCAGCTGGGCACCGCCGCCCGGCGGCCGGGCCGGACGCCGTCCGCCTCGGCCTGACGGTCCGTGGTCCCGATCAGCCGGTCGCGGTGTCCGGCCACCGAACGGGGCATCAGCACATCCGCGTAGGCGGAACCGGCGCCCGCCGAGGCCGCCGCGGCGGGCGGCTCGTCGGCCTCCGGCTCCTGCGCGGCCGCTTCCCTGACCGGCGGCTCGGGCGGCGTGGGCCGCTCCGGGACGACCATGTCGCCGCGGAAGCTGGGGACCGCCTCCAGCAGACTGGTCAGCGAATCGCGTTCCGTAGCCGAGATACCGCCGAGGTGCTCCTCGGGGTCCGGCACGGGCACCGGGACCGACGGGCGCTCCGGCTGCCGGTCCAGCGGCCGGTCGCGGGGGAGCCGGGCGATCCGGGGCACGAACGGGAAAGTCGGCTCCGGCGCGGCCACGTCGTCGGTCTCGCCGATCAGCGAACGGGCCTCGTCGTCCACGGCCTGGACCAGCCGGCGCGGCGCGTCATACGTCCAGCTCGCCGAGTGGGGCTCGCCCGCGACCCGGTAGACCAGCAGGACCTCCCAGGTGCCGTCGTCCCGGCGCCACGAGTCCCACTGGACGGTCTCCTTGTCGGCCCCGCGCAGCAGCAGCCGTTCCCGCACCGCCTCGCCGAGCTGGGGGCCGGTGTTCTCGCCGGGACGGCGTACCGGGGTCTTCCGGGCGCGCTCGGCCATGAAGGCGCGCTCCGCGAGGACGGGGCCCTCGAAGCGGCGGACGCGATCGACGGGGATCCCGGCGAACTGCGCGACCTCTTCGGCGGAGGCGCCGGCCCGTATCCGGGCCTGGATGTCGCGCGGCCGGAGGTGGCTCTCCACCTCGATCTCGATCTGGCCCAGCCGCGCGCGGTCGTTGCGCACGGCGGCTCGCAGCCGCTCGTCGATCGGAAGCGTGTACTCCGTGTTGTCCGCAGCCTTGAGCACCAGTCGTGTGCCGTCGTTGGAGACGGCCACGACACGCAGTTCGGGCATGGGGACCTCCCGGGTGGTGCCTGCCGACGTCACGTGCGTCGCTGCTTCCGCTAGTCGAGTGTGGCCTGCCCGGGTGCAGCCTGCCACAACATTGCCGTGTTGCCCGGTGTGTCGAGCGTGAGCCCTCCACCGCCGGAATGACACGGTGACCCATTGTGCAACAAGAAGTGACGTCTGGTCACATCATGTAGCCGGTCCCCGTGCGATGCCGCGGCGTCGCCGGATCGAGTGCCTCCTTCGGCTCCCTTCCCGAAGATCCCGGACACCCGTTCGGGAATCCAGCCCCAGGGCTCGCCACAGTACTCCATTCGGGCCATGCGGGTGGACCGCCGCGCCGCCCGAGTTGTCGCGAGCTGCGGGGGTTGAGCTACCCAGCGGGGTGCGGTGTGTCCCCCTTACGTGTCCTGCTTCACAGAATCTCCCGAAGCGGAACTAATCACTTCGCTCATTTGTCCCTTCCTGTTGCATGGTGGGAGAGATGTCAATCAAGGGCTGGAAATGGTGCAGAAGGCGGAAAGCGACACAGAGCCCAAGGAAAGGCGAATAGATCTGAGCCTGCCGCAGGTGGCGGGCAGCGCCGTGGCAGCGGTCGCGGCGGCGGTGGCGGCCTCCCAGCTGGGCGTCTACGGGACGATTCTGGGCGCCGGGGTGATGAGCGTCGTCGCCACCTGCGGAGGCTCGGTCTTCCAGCACATCTTCCGCCGCACCGGAGAGCAGATCCGCGAGGTCACGGTCCAGGCCAAGCAGCAGGGCCGTGAGACGGACGCCCCGGTCCGGGGACAGGACCGCACCGGCCCTCCGCCGGGGGAGCGGTGGCCGGCGGGCCCGGACCGGGGCGCCGGCCCGGCCGTCGACGCCACCACCCTGCTGCCCGTCGCCGATCCGGCCGCGGCGCCGCCCGCCCAGGACGCCACGACCGTGCTGCGCGCCGTCGGGGGCGATCAGGACCTCACCCGGCCGATGAGGCCGTTCGACGAGACCCGGCCGCTCACGGCGGCCCGTCCCGGAACGGACGAGGAGTTCTCCGAGGCCACCACGCACGGCACCCGCTTCCGCGGCTGGAAGCGCTCCGCGGCCGGGGCGGCCGTGGTCTTCGCCGTGGCGATGGCCGGGATCACCGCCTACGAGCTGGTCTCCGGGAACGACCTGAACGGCGGTCACGGAACCACCGTCGGCTCCGTGGTGCGGGGCGGCGAACGGGACTCCGGCACGAACGACCCGGCCCCGTCGGTCAGCACCGACCCGGGCCGGGACCGGACCCCGCAGCGGGAGGGCGGAGCGACCACCGGCGCCGATCCGGGGAACGAGCGGGGACAGCAGGGCCGCGACCCGGGCGCCGGCCAGGGCGGCCGTGCCACGACCGGCCCGGCCCCCGACGCCACGCAGCAGCCCGGCGACACCGGCGGCGACCGGACCGGCCCGTCCCCGGCGGTCACGCCCCCCGCCCCCTCGGTCCCCGGCGACGGCGGCGCCGCGCCGGAGGCCCCGGCCCAGGGCGACGCCCCGGCACAGGGGGGCCAGGCCACCCCCGGCACCGGTTCCGTCCGATAGGCGAACGGGACGGAGAGCGGTAACGACGAGAACGGACAGCCCGCCGGCGGGCTGTCCGTACCCGCTCCGGCACTGCCACGGTGCCGTCCCGCCGGCTACTCGCCCAGCACCCGGCGCAGGTAGTCGTTGCCGAACAGCCGGTCCGGGTCCAGCCGGTCGCGCACGGCGGTGAACTCGCCGAAGCGCGGGTACACCCCGGCGAGGTACTCCGCGTCGCGGGTGTTGATCTTGCCCCAGTGCGGCCGGCCGGCGTGGGCGGTCATGATCCGCTCGACGGCCGTGAAGTACGCCCGGTAGGGCGTGCCCCGGTACTGGTGGACGGCGATGTACACGCTCTCCCGGCCCGAGGCCGTGGACAGCGCGATGTCGTCCGCGGGGGCGGTGCGCACCTCCACCGGGAAGCCGATCCGCAGCGGCGAGCGCTCGATCAGCGCCCTGACCTCGCGCAGCGCCTCCACGGCGGCCTCGCGAGGCAGGGCGTACTCCATCTCCGCGAAGCGGACCCGGCGCGGACTGGTGAAGACCTTGTAAGGAATGTCGGTGTACGTGCGGGACGACAGCGCGCGGCTGGAGACCCTGGCGATCGCGGGGACGGCCGCGGGGAACGCCCGGCCGACCGAACAGGCCACCTGGAAGACCCCGTTGGAGAGGAACTCGTCCTCGACCCAGCCGCTGACCCTTCCGAGCGGGGCGGCGGGGCCCGCGCTGCGGTTGTTGCGCTTGGTGTTGCAGTTGCCGGTGTGCGGGAACCAGTAGAACTCGAAGTGCTCGTTCTCGGCGACCAGCTCGTCGAAGTCGGTCATGATCCGGTCGAAGCCCATCGGCTCCTCACGGGCCGTCAGCAGGAAGACCGGCTCCACGGCGAAGGTGAGGGCCGTGACGACGCCGAGTGCGCCGAGCCCGATCCGGGCGACGGCGAAGACGTCGGGGTTCTCCTTCTCGGAGCAGGTCAGCACCCTGCCGTCGGCGGTGACCAGCTCCAGCGCGCGGATCTGCGCGGATATGGACGCCGAGTCGCGGCCGGTGCCGTGGGTGCCGGTCGAGGTGGCGCCGGCGACCGTCTGCTCCATGATGTCGCCCATGTTGGTGAGCGAGAGGCCCTCGCGCGCCAGGGCGGTGTTGAGCCGCTTCAGCGGGGTTCCGGCCCCGACCGTCACCGTCATCGCCTCGCGGTCGATCTCCCGGATGCCGGCGAGCAGGTCGGGGCGGATCAGCACGCCGTCCGTGGCCGCCACCGAGGTGAAGGAGTGCCCGGTGCCGACCGGCTTCACCCGCAGGCCGTCCTCGGAGGCCCGGCGCAGCACCTCGGCCAGCTCGGACACGGAGGCCGGGGTCGCGTCCCGTGCCGGACGGGCCGTGACCGTCCCCGCCCAGTTACGCCACTCGCTCGTCGTCGCCCGTGCGCCGGTTCCGGTCATCTTCCCCACGCCCTCCCGTAGCGGCCGGCCCGCTGAGCCGGCGGTACCCCAGGAACGCCACCGCGGCCGCGAGCGCTCCCGCCACCGCGGGCACCGCGTACCCCGCCTCGGCCCCGGAGGCGTCGACCACCCAGCCCGAGGCCGAGGAGCCGAGCGCCACGCCGACGGCGAGCCCGGTGCTGGTCCAGGTCATGCCCTCGGTCAGTTCGGTGCGCGGTACGTGCTGTTCGACGAGGGCCATGGTGGTGACCATCGTGGGAGCGATGGCGAGGCCCGCGACGAAGAGCGCCACGGCCAGGAACGGCAGGCTCCCGGCCAGTTGGAGGGGGATCATACTCACGGCCATCGCGCAGACGCCCAGCAGCCACCGGGTGGACGCCCTCCCGCGGAGGTGCAGCAGCCCGAAGACGGCCCCGGCCACGCAGGAGCCCAGGGCGTAGACGGCCAGGACGACGCTGGCCGCCGCCTTGTGCCCCCGCTCCTCGGCGAAGGCCACCGTCACCACGTCGACCGCCCCGAAGATCGCCCCGGTCGCCACGAAGGTCACCACGAGCACCTGGAGCCCCGGGGAGCGCAGCGCGGAGCCGCGGGCGTGCCGCTCGCGCGGGTGCGGGACCGGCTCCGTGGCGCGCTGCGAGGTCAGCCAGACGACGCCGACCAGCAGGAACACCGCCGCCAGCAGCGGCCCCGCCTCCGGGAACCAGGCGGTGGACAGGCCGATCGAGATGATCGGCCCGAAGATGAAGCACACCTCGTCGACGATCGACTCCCACGAGTACGCGGTGTGCAGCCGCCGCGGGGAGCCGCGGTAGATCTCCGCCCACCGGGCCCGGACCATCGAGCCCACGCTGGGCACGCAGCCGGCGCCCGCCGCGAAGACGAAGAGCGTCCAGTCCGGCAGCCGCTGCTGCGCGCAGACCAGCAGCCCGGCCACGGCCGCGAGCGCGACGAGGGTGGCGGGGCGCAGCACGCGGCGCTGGCCGTGCCGGTCCACCAGCCGGGAGATCTGCGGCCCGAGCACCGCCGCCGACATCGCCAGCGTCGCGGAGAGCGCCCCGGCGAGCCCGTAGCGGCCGGTGAGCTGGGAGACCATGGTCACCACGCCGATGCCGAGCATGGACAGCGGCATCCGGCCGAGAAATCCGGCCGCCGAGAACCGCTTGGCGCCGGGGGCGGTGAAGATCTCGCGGTAGGGACTGGGCAAGGAGGGCTCCGGAGCGGCGTGTGCGGGCGTGCCTGGGACGCCTGAATACGGGCCGGTACAGCTTATGGGCGGGCGAAGGGCCGCGGCGTCCCGGGTGGGTGACGGACCGGAGAACGGCCGGACCGGCACGGGTCGGGGCCCGGGGCGCCGGGGCGGAACGCGCGGTGGGATGTCGGTGGGGGCGCCGTCCGAGGCGAGTGGCAGGATCGGTGTCATGTCCGATCTGTGTGACCCCGCTCCCTACGACGCCCTGCTGCTGCTCTCCTTCGGAGGTCCCGAAGGCCCGGACGACGTGGTCCCGTTCCTGGCGAACGTGACGCGCGGCCGGGGCATCCCCGAGGAGCGGCTGAAGGAGGTCGGCAAGCACTACTTCCTGTTCGGCGGCGTCAGCCCGATCAACGGCCAGAACAGAGCGCTGCTGGACGCCCTGCGCAAGGACTTCGCGGAGCACGGGCTGGACCTCCCGGTGTACTGGGGCAACCGCAACTGGGCGCCGTACCTCACCGACACCCTGCGCGAGATGGTCGCGGACGGCCGCCGCCGCATCGCCGTCCTCGCCACCAGCGCCTACGCCTCCTACTCCGGCTGCCGGCAGTACCGCGAGAACCTCGCCGAGTCCCTGGCGGCCCTGGAGGCCGAGGGGCTGCCGGTACCCCGCGTCGACAAGCTGCGGCACTACTTCAACCACCCCGGCTTCGTCCGGCCCATGGTGGACGGCGTCCTCGCCGCCCTGGCCGACCTGCCCGAGGACGTGCGGGCCGGGGCGCACCTGGCCTTCACCACGCACTCCATCCCCGTCTCCGCCGCCGACGCCTCCGGCCCCGTCGAGGCGCACGGCGACGGCGGCGCCTATGTCGCCGCGCATCTCGACGTCGCCCGCCTGATCTCCGACGCGGTGCGCGAGGAGACCGGCGTCGAACACCCCTGGCGGCTCGTCTATCAGTCCCGCAGCGGCGCCCCGCACATCCCGTGGCTGGAACCCGACATCTGCGACCACCTGGAGAGCCTGCACGGCGAGGGCGTCCCCGCCGTGGTCATGGCCCCCATCGGGTTCGTCTCGGACCACATGGAGGTGCTGTACGACCTCGACACCGAGGCGACCGCGAAGGCGGCCGAGCTCGGACTCCCGGTCCGCAGGTCCGCCACGGTGGGCGCCGACCCGAGATTCGCGGCGGCCGTGCGCGAACTCGTGCTGGAGCGCGCCGCCACCGAGCAGGGGCGCGGGCCGGTGCGCTGCGCCCTGGGCGCGCTCGGCCCCGGCCACGACCTGTGTCCGGTCGGGTGCTGCCCGGCACGGGCCCCCAGGCCCGCCGCCGCGGGCGCCGACAGCCCGTACGCCTGAGCCGCCCGGGCGCGGTGCGGCGGGCCTGACCCCTCCGCCCCGCGCCCAGGCACGGCTCGTCGCAGCCGTGCGGAGCCCGCCCGGGCCCGCCGTCCGTCCGTCATAGTCCGTCGAGACCTGGAGCGCCGTGACCGACCCCGACCTGTCCGAACTGCTCGACCTCGCCCTGGAGGCCGCCCGCCGCGCCGGTGCGCTGCTGCGCGACGGCAGACCGGCCGACCTGGGGGTGGCCGCGACCAAGTCCAGCCCGGTCGACGTCGTCACCGAGATGGACCTGGCCGCCGAGAAGCTGATCACCGGTTTCCTCGCCGAGCGCCGCCCGCAGGACGGCTTCCTCGGCGAGGAGGGCGCGAGCGCGCCGGGCAGCAGCGGAGTCCGCTGGGTGATCGACCCGCTCGACGGCACGGTGAACTACCTGTACGGCCTGCCCACCTGGGCGGTCTCCATCGCCGCCGAACGGGACGGCGAGCGGGTCGTCGGCGTGGTGGAGGCCCCGATGCGCGGTGAGACGTACCACGCGGTGCTCGGCGGCGGCGCGTATGCCGGCGGCGGGGCGTACGGCGAGGGCGCCGCCCTGCGCTGCCGGCCCGCCCCGCCGCTGGACCAGGCGCTCGTCTCGACCGGCTTCAACTACGTCGGTCACGTCCGCGCGCACCAGGCGGAGGTGGCCCGGCAGCTGATCCCGCGGCTGCGCGACATCCGGCGGGGCGGCTCCGCGGCCGTGGACCTGTGCGACGTCGCCGCCGGGCGCCTCGACGGCTACTACGAGCGCGGACTGCACCCCTGGGACCTGGCGGCGGGCGACCTCATCGCCCGCGAGGCGGGCGCGTTCACCGGGGGCCGCCCCGGGCTGCCCGCCGACGGGGACCTGACGGTCGCCGCGACGCCGGGCGTCTTCGGCCCCCTGCAGACCCTCCTGGAGGAGCTCGGCGCCTGGCACGACTGAGGACGATTCCGGCGCGTGGCGGGGCGCCAGGAGCCTTCGGCGCGGCGACGTCCCGCGGCCCCGCCGTGCCCCCGCCGTGCCCCGTCCGGCGGCGGGCCGGTCACGGACGCGAGAAGGGCCCCGACCGCCGGTGACGGCGGCCGGAGCCCTTCCCCGCGACGGATCAGACGCCGGAACTGCCGATCTTGACGCCGTGCTCGGCGGCGAGGCGGTGCAGGTCGTCCAGCTCTCCCTGCTCGACGTCCGCGAGGAAGTCGTCGCCCGTCTCGCGAGCCCTGGTGAGGTCGGACTCGGTCGTCCTGATCCGTTGCAGCAGACCTGCGGTGAAAGCGTCCATGATGCGCCCCCTGATCGTGGGTCGGTGGCACGGGGGTGTGCCCGGGGTTTCCCTCCGCACGGCGGCGGTAGGGCGGTGATCACGCGCTCTCCGGGGACGGAGCGACCTGTGGGCGACACAATCGAGGCGTGATCGCGGGTGTGAATGCGTCCTCCCCGGCCCCCACCTCAGAGAAACCTCAACTGGCCCGGAGATCCGGTGAATTCCCAGGAGGGCCGGGCGGGCTGGCGTCGCCTTACCGCCGGTTTATGCGCGTTGCGGGCAGGATGGAGCAGCACACGGCCGCACGAGGACGCGCCGTGTCACGGACCGTGGGCGGACCAGTACGTTCCGCGGTTCGGCAGTGTTGTGAAGTCGTGAAGTGTCGTCTCGCAGCCACCGGCTGTGAAGTCTCTGAGGAAGGACAGCGCCGTGCGCGTACTCGTCGTGGAGGACGAGCAGCTGCTCGCCGATGCGGTGGCCACCGGATTGCGCCGAGAGGCCATGGCCGTCGATGTCGTCTACGACGGCGCGGCGGCCCTGGAGCGCGTCGAGGTCAACGACTACGACGTCGTGGTGCTGGACCGGGACCTCCCCCTGGTGCACGGCGACGACGTCTGCCGCCGGATCGTCGAGCTGGGCATCCCCACCCGCGTGCTCATGCTCACCGCGTCCGGGGACGTCAGCGACCGCGTGGAGGGGCTGGAGCTGGGCGCCGACGACTATCTGCCCAAGCCGTTCGCGTTCAGCGAGCTCACCGCCCGGGTGCGGGCGCTGGGCCGGCGCACGACGGTGGCGCTGCCGCCCGTCCTGGAGCGCGCGGGCATCAAGCTGGACCCCAATCGCCGGGAGGTGTTCCGCGGCGAGGCCGAGATCCAGCTGGCGCCGAAGGAGTTCGCCGTGCTGGAGGTCCTGATGCGCAGCGAGGGCGCGGTCGTCTCCGCCGAGCAGCTGCTGGAGAAGGCCTGGGACGAGAACACCGACCCGTTCACCAACGTCGTGCGGGTCACCGTGATGACCCTGCGCCGCAAGCTCGGCGAGCCCCCGGTGATCGTCACCGTGCCCGGCTCCGGCTACCGGATCTGAGCGGCCGTGCCCAGCGTCCCGGCGCCCCCGACGGCGCCTCCGAAGCCCACCTGGGAGCCCAAGCAGCAGGAGCCGCCGTACTGGCTGCGCCCGACCATCCGGATACGGCTCACACTGCTCTACGGCGGCATGTTCCTGATCGCGGGCATCCTGCTGCTCTCGATCATCTACATGCTGGCCGCCCAGGCGCTGCACGTGGGCAGCGAGCTGCCGTTCAGGGTCGAGAGCGGCCGGATCACCAGCAGCGTGTGCGACTTCGGCCCGGCCCTCACCCCGGACGCCATCAACGCGGCGATGAACTCCTGCGTCAACCACCAGCGCCAGCAGGCGCTGGACACACTGCTGAACCGGTCGCTGCTGGCCCTGGTGGGCCTCAGTGTGATCGCGTTCGCCTTCGGCTACGCGATGGCGGGCCGGGTGCTCTCCCCGCTGGGCCGGATCACCCGCACGGCCCGCCGGGTCGCCGGGACGGACCTCTCCCGCCGGATCGAGCTGGACGGGCCGGACGACGAGCTGAAGGAGCTCGCCGACACCTTCGACGAGATGCTCGACCGCCTGGAGCGCGCCTTCACGGCCCAGCAGCGGTTCGTCGGGAACGCGTCGCACGAGCTGCGCACCCCGCTCGCGATCAACCGCACCCTGCTGGAGGTGCATCTCTCCGACCCGCAGGCGCCGCCGGAGCTCAAGCAGCTGGGGAAGACCCTGCTGGCCACCAACGAGCGCAGCGAGCAGCTGGTGGAGGGCCTGCTGCTGCTGGCCCGCAGCGACAACCAGATCGTGGAGCGCAAACCGGTCGACCTGGCCGAGGTCGCCAGCCGCGCCATCGACCAGACGCGCGCCGAGGCCGAGGAACGCGGTGTGGAGATCCGCGGCGAGCGCGCCCCGGCCGTCATCCAGGGCAACGGCGTGCTGCTGGAGCGGATCGCGCTGAACCTCGTGCAGAACGCCGTGCGGTACAACGTGCCGGAGCACGGCTGGGTGGAGGTCACCACCGCGCTGCGGTCCGGCCACGCCGTGCTGGTGGTCTCCAACACGGGGCCGGTGGTGCCGGCGTACGAGATCGACAACCTCTTCGAGCCGTTCAGACGGCTGCGCACGGAGCGGACGGGCAGCGACAAGGGGGTGGGTCTCGGCCTGTCGATCGCGCGGTCCGTGGCGCGCGCCCACGGCGGCCGCATCGTCGCGGAGCCCCGCGAGGGAGGTGGCCTTGTGATGCGTGTCTCACTGCCCGTCTGAGCGGGCGGACGGCCCGGAGGGGGCCCGAAGAGCTTTGTTCGCTTTGGGCGGAATTTTCGGGACCTGCGACCGGGCCGTCCCTGTGTGATCGATCACAGCGCCGAATTTTGGCGGATCAACGCTGCGTGATGGCGGGCATGGCCGGAAATCCCGCGAAAGCCGGGGTTTTCGGGGCCCGATATCACGGGAAGTACACGGGGTGGTGCCTGCGAGGCGCCCCGTCGGGACCGTGTACGGTCCCCATCGCCACCCAAGCCGGCCACTCCCGAGCGGTCCTTTTGGGTGTCGATTGAGTAACAGACCTTGATGTGAGGCAAAATCTCCGCCTCGGGTCGGGCACAAGTCCGGCCTCTCACGCGTTACGTGCGCTGAGACACCGCAGACACCCAGAGGGGGAGAGCGACATGGCAACGGATTACGACACCCCACGCAAGACCGACGACGACGTCGATCAGGACAGCCTGGAAGAGCTGAAGGCGCGTCGTAGTGACAAGACGGCGTCCGCCGTCGACGTCGACGAGTTCGACGCCGCCGAGGGGCTGGAGCTGCCCGGCGCGGACCTGTCCAACGAGGAGCTGGCCGTCCGGGTCCTGCCGAAGCAGGCCGACGAGTTCACCTGCATGAGCTGCTTCCTGGTACACCACCGGAGCCAGCTGGCGCGCGAGAAGAACGGTCAGCCGATCTGCCGCGACTGCGACTAGGCAGAGTCGGCCGTGACAGGCGACGAACCGTTCCGGAAGCGAGGCTTGCGGCGCAAGAGGTCGCCGGAGGCGAACCAGGGCGGCACGGGCCCGGCGAAAGGCGTGAGAACGCCTGCCGAGCGCTCCGCCCTGCCACCCTCTCCGGGCGAGCGGTACGACGAGCGGGGCCGCCCGGCCTCGCTCGAAGCGCCCGAGGCGGCCGTCGTGGCCGCACACCACGGCGGAGCCGGCCCCGCCCCCGGGGCCGGGCAGCCCGACACGACGGGGCCCGTGACCGGGGCCGGCCGTCCGGGCCGGGTGAGACGGGGCGTACGCAGGGGCGGGGAGAGCGCCCGGGCCGCGATCGGTCACATCACCGACCTGATCATCGAGAACGCTCCCCGCATCCCCGTGCGCGACCTCGCGACGCTGCGCCGGCAGTTCCCCGGCCTCGGGCCCGAGGAGCTCGCCGACAAACTCGTCGCGGGCGCGTGCAGGGCCAGCGCCGCCGTCGGCGCCGGCATCGGAGCGGCCGCCACACTCCCGGTGCCGCCCACGATGCTCGCCGGACTGACGGCGGAGATCACCGGTGTGGCCGCGGTCGAGATCAAGCTCGTCGCGGAACTGCACGAGGTCTACGGACAACGCCCGCCCGGCGGGCTCGCCCAGCGGTCCACCTCCTACCTCGCGTCCTGGACGGACGAACGCGGCGTGGACGTCGCCCAGCCCTCCACGATCAACGCGGCGCTGGGCGGCCAGATGAAACGCGAGCTGCGCCAGCGGATCGTGAAGCGCACGGCGCGCGAGCTGCCGACCCTGATCCCCCTCATGGTCGGCGCCGCCGTCGGCGCCGTCATCAACCGGCGCGACACCAGGAAGTTCGCCGAACATCTCAGGAAGGACCTGCGCGCACACCAGGTTCCCTGGGACCGGCTCCCGGAGCTGCCGCCCCTGGAACGGGCCCGCGGCTCGCGCAAGGGGCTCCCGAAGGAGCTGGAGGACTGATCCGGCGCGGACGGCCCGCGGCCCGGTTCCCCGGGCCGGGGAACCCTGCGGTCAGCCCCGCGCCGCACCGAGCGCGTCGACCAGGGCCTGCGGCTCGCGGGTCGAGAGATAGACGTACGGGGTCGGGTCCTGCGGGTCCGTGACCTCCACCCGGACCGCCGTCGGGATGTAGCTGCGCAGCAGCATGAACGCGCGGACGTCGGCCTTGTGCGTGCGCCAGGCCCGCGCCTCCTCGGCGTCCAGCGCCTCGGCCCTGCCCAGCGCCGAGACCGGGATACGGGCGTCCCCGGCCACCAGGGCGCCGGCCACCACCCGGATCCTGGCCGAGCCGTACGAGCTCACCGCGACCGCCGACAGCGCGGTGCCGCCCGCCAGGCCGGCCAGCAGGGGCAGCGTGCCCAGCGGCAGCAGCATCAGCGCACAGGCGATGCCGATCAGGAGCGCGATGAACCACCACGAACGGGGCGCGGTGAGTCGTTCGTCGAAGGGAGGGGCGGAAGGCTGCATGCGTCCAAGCTTGGCACGGTGCGGCCCGGCGACGGCCGCGCGGGTAAGGTCTGCGCCTGTGAGTGGAACATCTGCGGCCCTGACCCCTCCTGCCGACGCCGTGCGGCCGGTCCGGCATCCCGAGGCCCCGGCCCCCGGCGAGCTCCTCGGCGCGCACTACGAGCACTGTTTCGGCTGCGGAGGGGCGCAGCCGCACGGGCTGCACCTCCAGGCGCGGGCCGGCGAGGGCGTGAGCGTCACCGCCGAGTTCACCGTGCAGGCCGCCCACCAGGGCGCCCCGGGCCTGGCACACGGCGGCGTCCTGACCACCGCGCTGGACGAGACGCTCGGTTCGCTGAACTGGCTGCTGCGGGTGATCGCGGTGACCGGGCGGCTGGAGACCGACTTCGTGCGCCCGGTGCCGGTGGGCGCCGTGCTGCACCTCGACGCCGAGATCACCGCCGTGCACGGCAGGAAGATCTACTCCCGGGCGACCGGCCGGACGGGCGGCCCCGACGGGCCGGTCGCGGTCCGCGCCGAGGCGCTCTTCATCGAGGTGAAGGTCGACCACTTCATCGACAACGGCCGCCCGGACGAGATCCGCGCCGCCATGGCCGATCCCGACCAGGTCCGGCGTGCCCGGGCATTCGAGGTGAATCCCTGATGCGCGCACCCGTGGACGTCCTCATCCGCCGGATCGACCCGGACGTGCCGGTCCCGGCCTACGGGCACCCCGGCGACGCCGGGGCCGACCTGGTGACCACCGAGGCCGTGGAGCTCGCCCCGGGGGAGCGGGCGGTGCTGCCCACCGGGGTGTCGATCGCGCTGCCCGACGGATACGCCGCGTTCGTGCACCCCCGGTCCGGCCTCGCCGCGCGCTGCGGGGTCGCCCTCGTGAATGCCCCGGGGACGGTCGATGCCGGGTACCGTGGAGAGATCAAGGTGATCGTCATCAATCTCGACCCGCGCGAGCCCGTGCGGTTCGAGCGGTTCGACCGGATTGCCCAGCTGGTCGTGCAGCAGGTCGAGAAGGTGCGCTTCCACGAGGTGGCCGAGCTTCCCGGTTCGGCCCGTGGCGAGGGCGGCTTCGGATCCACCGGAGGCCATGCCTCCACCGGTTCCGACGGCGTCGGGGACGGGATCATCCAGGGCGGGAACAGCTACGCTTCGGTCGTACCCGACCGGGAAGGACAGTGACGTGTTCGGACGTCGCAAGAAGAGTGGGTCCGCCGAGGACGTGGCGGACGAAGCGCGCGAGGCCGAGCAGGTCGTCGACGAGCCCGAAGGCGCCGACGGGGCCGACGACGGCCCGCGCCGGGTGAACCTCCCGCCGGCGCCGAGGCCGGACGGCCCGTGGGACGTCACCGAGGTCTCCCAGCCCGGCGAGGGCCGGGTCGACCTGGGCGGCGTCTTCGTGCCCGGCGTCGAGGGCATGGAACTGCGCGTCGAGGTCGCCGGTGACGCGATCGTCGCCGCGACCGTGGTGCTGCGCGACAGCGCCATCCAGCTCCAGGCGTTCGCCGCGCCCAAGAAGGAGGGCATCTGGGGCGAGGTCCGCGAGGAGATCGCCGCGGGCATCACCCAGCAGGGCGGAATCATCGACGAGGTCGAGGGTCCGCTGGGCTGGGAGCTGCGCGCCCAGGTCCCCGTACAGCTTCCGGACGGCACGAGCGGCGCGCAGCTGGTGCGCTTCGTCGGCGTCGACGGGCCGCGCTGGTTCCTGCGCGGGGTGATCTCCGGCCAGGGCGCCGTGCAGCCGGAGGCGGCGGGCCTGCTGGAGACGATCTTCCGGGACACCGTGGTGGTCCGCGGCGAAGGCCCGATGGCCCCCCGCGACCCGATCGTCCTCAAGCTTCCCAATGACGCCCAGATGGTCCCCGAGGGCGTCCAGCAGGAGAGCCAGGAGGGCTCCCGGTTCTCCGGCGGCATGGGCCAGCTCCAGCGCGGCCCGGAGATCACCGAGGTGCGCTGAGCGGACACACCGCCACGGGCCCCCGCGGTCAGGTTCGACCACAGGCCGGTGGGCCGTACCCCCTTCGTACAGGGGGGTACGGCCCACCGGCCTTTTCCGCGTCCTGCGGGGCGCTCCCAGGGGTGCGGCGGCCGGTCCGGGACGTCCGGCGGGACGCCTCTCGGGGGAGGGGGCGTGAGGGGCGTGCGTAGGGGGCGCGTATGAGGCACGTATGCGCGTCGTCAAAGGCCACCCGAACGCCGTAAGGAAGCCATCAACGTACGCGGGAAGGGTCCTGACGCCGGGTTTCCTCAAGACGTCAGAGAATCCGCACCTCATCCAGGAGCACACACGATGGCTGATCTGGCCTTCGTCGTCACCACGATCGCGGTGTTCGCGCTGGTGGCCCTCGTCGCCAAGGGGGTGGCCAGGCTGTGAGCGCCGAGAACGTCGTCGGCCTCGTCGTGGCCTTCGCCCTGCTGGGCTATCTCGTCCTCGCCCTCCTCTACCCGGAGAGGTTCTGAGCCCGATATGAGCCCCGTCCTCGCCGGCGTGCTCCAGGTCCTCGCGCTCGTCGTCGCGCTGGGCCTGGTGTACCGCCCCCTCGGCGACCACATGGCCCGCGTCTACTCCTCCCGGAGGCATCTCCGGGCCGAGAAGTGGATCTACCGGGCCATCGGCGTCGATCCGGACACCGAGATGCGCTGGCCCGCCTATCTGCGCGGCGTGCTCGCCTTCTCCGCGGTGAGTGTCCTCTTCCTCTACCTCCTCCAGCGGCTCCAGGGCAGTCTTCCCGGATCGCTGGGCTTCGCCTCGATCGACCCGGACCAGGCGTTCAACACCGCCGCGTCGTTCGTCGCGAACACCAACTGGCAGTCGTACGCGGGCGAGCAGGCCATGGGCCACGTCGTCCAGACCGGCGGCCTCGCGGTGCAGAACTTCGTCTCGGCCGCCGTCGGCATCGCCGTCGCGGTCGCCCTCGTGCGCGGCTTCGTCAGGTCCCGCACCGGCGAGCTCGGCAACTTCTGGGCCGACCTGGTGCGCGGCACCGTGCGCGTCCTGCTGCCGATCTCCGTGGTCGGCGCGCTGGTGCTGGTCGCCTGCGGCGCCGTCCAGAACTTCTCGGGCGTCCACGAGGTCGGCCAGTTCATGGGCGGCTCGCAGCAGTGGCACGGCGGCGCGGTGGCCTCGCAGGAGGTCATCAAGGAGCTGGGCACCAACGGCGGCGGCTACTTCAACGCCAACTCCGCCCACCCCTTCGAGAACCCCAACGGGCTCTCCAACCTCTTCGAGATCTTCCTGATCCTGGTCATTCCGTTCGCGCTGACCCGGACCTTCGGCCGGATGGTCGGCTCGCCCCGGCAGGGCTACGCGATCCTCGGCGCGATGGCCGGCATCTGGCTGGGCTTCACCGCCCTCATGATGACGACCGAGTTCGCCCACCACGGGCCCGCCTTCGAGCTCGCGGGCGGGGCGATGGAGGGCAAGGAGAGCCGGTTCGGGATCGCGGGATCGTCGATCTTCGCCGTGGCCACCACGCTCACCTCCACCGGCGCGGTGAACTCGTTCCACTCCTCGTACACCGGGCTCGGCGGCGGGATCGCGATGCTGGGCATGCAACTGGGCGAGGTCGCGCCCGGCGGCGTCGGCTCCGGCCTCTACGGCATGCTGATCATGGCGGTCATCGCGGTGTTCATCGCCGGGCTGATGGTCGGCCGCACCCCGGAGTACCTCGGCAAGAAGATCGGCACCCGGGAGATGAAGCTCGCCGCCTGCTACATCCTGATCACCCCGGCGCTGGTGCTCTGCTTCACCGCCCTGGCGATCGCCCTGCCCACGCCGCCCCACTCGATCCTGAACCCGGGGGCGCACGGCTTCTCCGAGGTGCTGTACGCGTACACCTCCGGCGCCAACAACAACGGCTCGGCGTTCGCCGGGCTCAACGCGGACACGCAGTGGTTCAACACCACGATCGGCCTCGCGATGCTGCTGGGCCGGTTCCTGCCGATGGTGTTCGTCCTCGCCCTGGCCGGCTCGCTCGCCGCGCAGCAGCCCGTACCGGTGACCTCGGGGACCCTCGCCACGCACAAGCCGCTCTTCAGCGGGCTGCTGGTCGGCACGGTGCTGATCGTCGCCGCGCTGACCTACTTCCCGGCCCAGGCGCTGGGGCCGCTGGCCGAGGGGCTGGCGTCATGACCGTTCGCACCAAGCAAGAGGACCAGATGTCCCCAGTCACTCCGGCCCGGGCGCCGCACCGGGTCGCGCCCACGGGCCGTACGGGCGAAGGACGCGTCGGCGGGGGCCTGTTCGACCCCCGGCAGCTGATCGCCTCCTTCCCGGACGCGCTGCGCAAGCTCCACCCCCGGTCGATGATCAAGTCCCCGGTGATGTTCGTGGTGCTGGTCGGCTCGGTGTTCACCACCGTGCTGGCCTGCCTGGACCCGGGCGACTGGTTCGGCTGGGCGATCGCGGCCTGGCTGTGGCTGACCACGGTCTTCGCCAACCTGGCGGAGGCGGTCGCGGAGGGGCGCGGCAAGGCCCAGGCCGACACCCTGCGCAAGGCCAGGACCGACACCGTGGCCCGGCGGATCATCGACGGCCGCGAGGAGCGGACGCCGGGCACCGACCTGCGCATCGGCGACCTGGTGGTCTGCGAGGCCGGCGACATCATCCCCGGCGACGGGGACGTCGTCGAGGGCGTCGCGAGCGTCGACGAATCCGCCATCACCGGCGAGTCCGCGCCGGTGATCAGGGAGTCCGGCGGCGACCGCAGCGCCGTCACCGGCGGCACCAAGGTGCTCTCCGACCGCGTCGTCGTCAAGATCACCACCAGGCCCGGCGAGACCTTCATCGACCGGATGATCTCCCTGGTCGAGGGCGCCGCCCGGCAGAAGACGCCCAACGAGATCGCGCTGAACATCCTGCTCGCCTCGCTCACCATCGTCTTCCTGCTCGCCGTCGTCACCCTCCAGCCGTTCGCGATCCACGCCGGCCGGCAGCAGTCGATCATCGTGCTGACCGCGCTGCTGGTCTGCCTCATCCCGACGACCATCGGCGCGCTGCTCTCCGCGATCGGCATCGCCGGCATGGACCGGCTGGTGCAGCGCAACGTGCTCGCCATGTCGGGACGGGCCGTGGAGGCCGCCGGGGACGTCTCGACGCTGCTGCTCGACAAGACCGGCACCATCACCCTCGGCAACCGGCAGGCGGCGGAGTTCATCCCCGTCCGGGGCACCACCGCGGCCGAACTCGCCGACGCCGCCCAGCTGTCCTCGCTGGCCGACGAGACCCCCGAGGGCCGCTCGGTCGTCGTCCTCGCCAAAGAGAGGTACGGCCTGCGCGAACGCCACCAGGGCGAGCTGCGGCAGGCCACCTGGGTCGCGTTCACCGCGCAGACCCGCATGTCCGGCGTGGACGTCGACGGCCGCAGGGTCCGCAAGGGCGCGGCCGGTTCCGTCATCGCCTGGGTCCGGGAGCGCGGCGGCGACGTCACCCCGGAGGCGCGCGAGCTCACCGACCGGATCTCCGAGGCCGGCGGCACCCCGCTGCTGGTGGCGCTGGAGGACGGGCGCGGCGCCCGCGTCCTGGGCGTCGTCCACCTCAAGGACGTCGTCAAGGAGGGCATGCGGGAACGCTTCGGCGAACTGCGCCGGATGGGCATCCGCACCGTCATGATCACCGGCGACAACCCGCTGACCGCGAAGGCCATCGCCGAGGAGGCGGGCGTCGACGACTTCCTCGCCGAGGCCACGCCCGAGGACAAGATGGCCCTCATCCGGCGCGAGCAGGCCGGCGGGAAACTCGTCGCGATGACCGGCGACGGCACCAATGACGCGCCCGCCCTGGCCCAGGCGGACGTCGGGGTGGCCATGAACACCGGGACCTCGGCCGCGAAGGAAGCCGGGAACATGGTGGACCTGGACTCCAACCCGACGAAACTGATCGAGATCGTGGAGATCGGCAAGCAGCTGCTCATCACCCGCGGCGCGCTCACCACGTTCTCCATCGCCAACGATGTCGCGAAGTACTTCGCGATCATCCCGGCCATGTTCGCGGCGGTCTACCCGGGCCTGGGGAAGCTCAACATCATGCAGCTCTCCTCGCCGCAGTCCGCGATCCTGTCGGCGGTCGTCTTCAACGCGCTGATCATCGTCGCGCTGGTCCCGCTCGCCCTGCGGGGCGTGCGCTACCGGCCCAGCAGCGCCGACTCGATGCTCCGCCGCAACATCGGCGTCTACGGGCTCGGCGGCCTGATCGCCCCCTTCGTCGGCATCAAGATCATCGACATGATCGTCTCCCTCGTCCCCGGGCTGAGCTGAAACCCGCGCCCCGGACCGAACAGAATCCAGGAATCGGCTGAGCTGCCATGAACAAATCCGTAGCGACCACCGCCCGGTTGCTCTGGGCCGGGCTGCGCGCCCTGCTCGTCCTCACCGTCCTGTGCGGCGTGCTCTACCCGCTCGCCGTGACGGGCATCGCCCAGGGCGTGCTTCCCCACCGGGCCAACGGCTCCGAGATCACCGAGAACGGCAGGGTCGTCGGCTCCGAGCTCATAGGCCAGCGCTACGACCTGCCCCCGGAGAAGGGGCAGTCGGCCGCGGCCCCGGACCTGCGCTGGTTCCAGCCCCGCCCCTCCGAAGGACTGGGCGCCAACAGCGTCAACACCGAATACCGGCTGCTCGTCTCCGGCGCGACCAACCTGGCCGGCGACAACGAGAAGCTCGTCGACCGGGTGAAGGCCGCCAAGGCCGCCGTCGTCAGGGACAACTCCGTGCCCGGCCACCCCGTCGACCCCGCGGATGTGCCGGCCGACGCCGTCACCTCCTCGGGCTCCGGCCTCGACCCGGGCATCTCCCCGGCGTACGCGCGGCTCCAGGTGCGCCGCGTGGCCGAGCGGAACCACCTCCCCGTCGCCGAGGTGCGGCGGCTGGTCGAGCAGCACACCCGGGGCCGGATCCTCGGCTTCGTCGGGGAACCGACGGTCGACGTCCTCCGGCTCAACATCGCCCTCCGGCAGCTGGTGAACGGAGGCTGAGAGGGAAGCGGGGGACCGGGTCGTCTCCTCCCCGACGACGCGGTCCCCCCATCGGCCGTCCCGGCTCCCGCGCGGGCCGGGTCCGGCCCGCGCCCGGCGCCGGAGCGTCTGCGTGGCGGAGCCACGTGGGCGGTTCGGCAACGCCGCGAGCGTGCGTGCCGGCCCCCGCTCCTTCTCCCGCACTCATTCATCAGACACCCCCGAGGCCGCCCGGGTAGAGGTACTTCTCCGGCGGAATCACCGTGCCGTCGGCCCATGCCCCGAAGAAGCCCTTCAGGTCCTTGCCCGAGACCTTCGCCGCCAGCGCCTCGAACTGCCGGAACGAGGCATTGCCGTACGCGTGGTCGTGGGTCCAGGTCCGCAGCGTCGTGAAGAACGCCTCGTCGCCCACCGTGCGGCGCAGGGCGTGCAGCATCAGCGATCCCTTGAAGTACAGCGCCGAGTCCAGTTCCCTGCCCGGGCCCGGGTCGTAGAGCCGGACCGACCAGAACGACGGATCGTTCCGGTTGTCCTCCACCTCGGACCGGTAGAAGCCCGTATCGAGGTCGGCGCCCTTGTGCTCCTCCCACAACTGCCCGGCGTACTGGGCGAAGCACTCCGCGAGGCAGCCGTCGCGCCAGTCCTTGAACGAGACGCTGTCGCCGAACCACTGGTGGGCGTTCTCGTGGACCACCGACCCGTCGAAGAGCGTCGCCCCGTAGGTGGGCCGGCTCTGCGTCTCCAGGGCGACGGGACCGTCGGTCGGCTCCTTCGTGGCCCCGACGACGATCGCGCCCGCGGAGGAGAAGGGGTACGGGCCGAACTTCGTGGCCAGGAAGTCCAGGATCTCGGTCTGTTCGGCCTCCGCCGCCGGGTCGATGTCGACGTCCGGGCTGTACGCCGTGATGACGGGTGTGCCGGCGGCCGTCGTGCCCCGGTGGACGGTGAACCGGTCGATGGCGACCGTGCTGAGGTAGGTGGCCATCGGGCTGTCCTCGGACCAGCGGAAGGTCCGGGCGCCGTTCGCGACGGTCTCCGGCCCGGGCCTGCCGTTGCCGATCACCTTCCAGCCGTCGGGCACCGTCGCGGTGAGGGCGAAGGTGGCCTTGTCGGACGGGTGGTCGTTGGCGGGGTACCAGGAGGTCGCGGAGTGCGGTTCGCCCGACACGTACGCGCCGCCGTTCTTCAGGGTGTGCCAGCCCTCGGCGTCGGGCTTGCCCGCGTACCTCACCCGGACCGTGAACGTCGTGCCCTTCGCGATCGGCCGGGCCGGGGTGATCACCAGCTTGTGGGCGCCGGTCCGGGAGAACGTCTTCGCCGGGGCACCGTTCACGGCGACCGAGGCCACGGTGAACCCCTTGAGGTCCAGACCGAACCGGTCCAGGCCGGTCAGGGCGCGGGCGGTGACGGTGGTGTCGCCGTCGAGCCGGTCGGTGCGTGCCGGGTCGTAGCCGATCCGGACGTCGTAGTGGGAGACGTCGTAGCCGGGGTTGCCGTCGTCGGGGAAGTACGGGTCGCCGACGCCCGGACCGCCGGTGGCGGCCGAGGCGGGGACGGCGGTCAGCACGACGGCGCTCACCACGGCGGCGGCGAGGGCGGTGGCGGTCCTGCGGGGACGGTTCGGCAGTCTGCGCATGCGCATGTCTCGATTCCTTCGGGCGGACGGTCAGTTCCGGGCAGGGGCGGCGGCGAGCTTCCACACCACGCCGGCGATGGCATTGGCGCTGGTCGTCTCCGTCTCCGGATCGACGTTGTCGAGGTCGTCGCACGCCTCATGGATGCAGTCGGAGATGCCGGTGCTGAAGCCGGACGACGGGATGCCCGCGTCTCCGAACGACTCGTGGTCCGAACCGCCGACCCCGATGTCGAACGTGGGGATCCCCCGTTCGGCGAACCACGCCTCGAACGCCTGCTGCGCCTCGGTCTCGCCGCGTTCGTCGTCGTGGACCACGAGCCACTGGTCGGTGTTCCTGCTGCCCGCCTGGTCGAAGTTGAGGTAGACGTCGATCCTGCGGCGGTCGGCCTCGGAGAGCCTGTCGACGTAGGCCCCCGAACCGATCAGCCCCGGTTCCTCGGCGCCCCACCAGGCGAACCGGAGGTGCCGCTGAGGTTTCAGTCCCGACTCGGCCACCTGGAGGGCGGTGGCCAGGACCGCGGCCGACCCCGACCCGTTGTCGTTGATGCCCGGGCCCTCCGGCACGCTGTCCAGGTGGGCGCCGGTCAGCAGCACGTGGTCCGGATCGCCGCCCGGCCAGTCGGCGATCAGATTGTGGCCGGTGGCGCCGGCATGGGTGAAAGGGACCAGCGCGGTCCGGAAGCCCGCCCGGTCCAGGGCGCGCTTCACATACGCCACGGACTCGGCGTACCCCTTCGTGCCGTGTGCGCGGTTGCCGCCGTTGCGGTCGGCGATGCGTTGCAGGGCACGCAGGTGGGGCATCACCTGCTGCTCGGAGACGGTCGGGGCGGCGGGCGTCCGCGAGGCGGAGGCTTCCGCGGGGGCGAGGGCCTGCGAGGCGGTGGGGGAGACGGGTCCCTGGGGCCGGGCGGCGGCGGCCGCGGCGGGGACCGCGGCCAGGGCCAGGGCCAGGGACATCGTGAGGGCTCGGGCGGCGGCGGGGCCGGGACGGCCCCTGCGTGTCGTCATGCGTACCTTTCGAGGACGGGGCGGCGGCCTCGCCTGCCGAGAACGGCGGTGGCGGCCTCGCCCCGGAGATCCGGCGGAGCGGAATCCCGGCGGAGCGGAATCCCGGCGAACCGGAGGCCCGGCGAGCCGGCTGACCCCGGCAAGGCTGGCCGCCCGTTGTCAGGAAGTTGTCGGGAAGTCGTCGGGCAGTGGTTTCGCCCCGAAGGGGGAATCCGCCGTGGCGCCGGAGGTCGCGGAGACGGAGGCGGGGCGGCGGACGGCGGGGCGCCGCGGCGCGGGGCGGTGAGCCGGGGCAGCGTGGTGCGCGGCGTCAGAATCCTGTCAATTCGGCCCCCGGCCCCACCCCCCGTCCCATTTGCCGGGAATCGGAGGGGTAGTTTTCGAGAGGGCTGCCGCATCGGACGCAGCCGGTTTTCGAGAAGACAATGGGGCCATGGCACGCGGCAAACTCCGGATCTATCTGGGCGCGGCACCCGGCGTCGGCAAGACGTACGCGATGCTCTCCGAGGCGCACCGGCGTGTGGAGCGGGGCACCGACTGCGTCGTCGCCTTCGTGGAGCACCACGACCGCCCGCGCACCGAGGTGATGCTCCACGGCTTGGAGCAGATCCGGCGCCGCGAGATCGAGTACCGCTCCGCCGTCTTCACCGAGATGGACGTCGACGCGGTCCTGGAGCGGGCCCCGGCCGTGGCCCTGGTGGACGAACTGGCGCACACCAATGTGCCGGGCTCCCGCAACGCCAAGCGCTGGCAGGACGTCGAGGAACTCCTGCGCGCCGGCATAGACGTCATCTCCACCGTCAACATCCAGCACCTGGAGTCGCTCGGTGACGTCGTCGAGTCGATAACCGGGGTACGGCAGCGCGAGACCGTCCCCGACGAGGTCGTCCGCAGGGCCGACCAGATCGAACTCGTCGACATGTCGCCCCAGGCCCTGCGCCGCCGGATGGCGCACGGCAACATCTACCAGCCGGACCGGATCGACGCGTCCCTCTCCAACTACTTCCGCCCCGGGAACCTCACCGCCCTGCGCGAGCTGGCCCTCCTCTGGGTGGCCGACCGGGTCGACGAGTACCTCCAGCAGTACCGCGGCGAGCACAACATCCGCAGCACCTGGCAGGCCCGCGAGCGCATCGTCGTCGGGCTCACCGGCGGCCCCGAGGGCCGTACGCTCATCCGCCGCGCCGCCCGGATGGCGGCCAAGGGCTCCGGCAGCGAGATCCTCGCCGTCTACATCGCGCGCAGCGACGGACTGACCTCCGCCTCGCCGAAGGAACTCACCGTCCAGCGCACCCTCGTCGAGGACCTCGGCGGCACGTTCCACCACGTCATCGGCGACGACATCCCCTCGGCGCTGCTCGAATTCGCCCGCGGGGTCAACGCCACGCAGATCGTCCTCGGTTCCAGCCGCCGCAAGGCCTGGCAGTACATCTACGGACCGGGCGTGGGCGCCACCGTCGCCCGCGACTCCGGCCCCGACCTCGACGTCCACATCGTCACCCACGACGAGGTCGCCAAGGGCCGCGGCCTGCCCATCGCCCGCGGCGCCCGGCTGGGCCGGGTCCGCAGCATCTGGGGCTGGCTGGTCGGCGTGGGCGGCCCGGTCCTGCTCACGCTGCTCCTGCGCGAACTGGGCAACGGTCCGGGGCTCGCCAACGACGTCCTGCTGTTCCTCTTCATGACGGTCCTCGCGGCTCTGCTCGGCGGGCTGCTGCCCGCCCTCGCGTCGGCCGCCGTTGGCTCGCTGCTGCTGAACTACTGGTTCACCCCGCCCACCCACACCCTGACCGTGCAGGACCCCGAGAACCTCGTCGCCATCGTGATCTTCTTCGCGGTCGCGGTCTCGGTCGCCTCGGTCGTCGATCTGGCGGCCCGCCGCACCCATCAGGCGGCCCGGCTGCGCGCCGAGTCGGAGATCCTCTCCTTCCTGGCCGGCAGCGTGCTGCGCGGCGAGACCAGCCTGGACGCGCTCCTGGAGCGGGTGCGCGAGACGTTCGCCATGGAGTCCGTCGCCCTGCTGGAGCGGCGCAGCGACGTCGATCCGTGGACGTGCGCCGGAAGCGTGGGACCGGCGCCGGTGGCCCGGCCGGAGGACGCCGACGCGGACATGCCCGTCGGGGACCACATGGCGCTCGCGCTGTCCGGCCGGGTGCTGCCCGCCGAGGACCGCCGGGTGCTGGGCGCGTTCGCCGCCCAGGCCGCCGTCGTGCTGGAGCGGCAGCGCCTGGTCGGCGAGGCGGAGGAGGCCCGGCGGCTCGCGGAGGGGAACCGGATCAGGACGGCGCTCCTCGCCGCCGTCAGCCACGACCTGCGCACCCCGCTCGCCGCCATCAAGGCCGCCGTCAGCTCGCTGCGCTCCGACGACGTCGCCTGGTCCGAGGAGGACGAGGCCGAGCTGCTGGAGGGCATCGAGAACGGTGCCGACCGGCTCGACCACCTGGTGGGCAACCTGCTGGACATGTCCCGGCTGCAGACCGGCACCGTGACCCCGCTGATCCGCGAGATCGATCTCGACGAGGTGGTCCCGATGGCGCTCGGCGGAGTCCCCGAGGGCAGCGTGGACCTGGACATCCCGGAGACCCTGCCGATGGTCGACGTCGACCCCGGGCTGCTGGAACGCGCCGTCGCCAACATCGTCGAGAACGCCGTCAAGTACAGCCCGGACGGGGAACGCGTCACGGTGGCCGCCAGCGCGCTCGGCGAACGCGTCGAGCTGCGGGTCGTCGACCGCGGCCCCGGCATCCCCGACGAGGCCAAGGACCGCATCTTCGAGCCGTTCCAGCGCTACGGCGACGCCCCGCGCGGCTCCGGAGTCGGACTGGGCCTGGCCGTCGCCCGCGGTTTCATGGAGGCCATGGGCGGCACGCTGGGCGCCGAGGACACCCCCGGCGGCGGCCTCACCATGGTGCTGACCCTCAAGGCGGCGCCGGGGCACGCCCCGGCCGGCCCCGAGCTCCCCGCACGGGCCGCCTCATGACCGCACCGGACACCCCGTGAACCCCGAGCGGTCCCCGAGGACCGCCGCACCGGAGACCGCCGTACAGCAGAAAGGCAGGGCCCCCATGACCCGGGTGCTTGTGGTCGACGACGAGCCGCAGATCGTACGCGCCCTCGTGATCAACCTGAAGGCGCGCAAGTACGAGGTCGACGCCGCACCCGACGGCGCCACCGCCCTCCAGCTCGCCGCCGCCCGCCATCCCGACGTCGTCGTCCTCGACCTCGGACTGCCGGACATGGACGGGGTCGAGGTGATCAAGGGGCTGCGCGGCTGGACGCGGGTGCCGATCCTGGTGCTCTCCGCACGGCACACCTCGGACGAGAAGGTCGAGGCGCTGGACGCCGGCGCCGACGACTACGTCACCAAGCCGTTCGGCATGGACGAGCTGCTGGCCCGGCTGCGCGCCGCCGTCCGCCGCGCCGAACCGGTCGGCGGGCAGGGCTCCGACGACGTGGTGATCGTCGAGACCGAGGAGTTCACCGTCGACCTGGCGGCGAAGAAGGTCCACCGCGCGGGTCGCGACGTGCGGCTGACCCCCACGGAGTGGCACCTCCTGGAGGTCCTGGTCCGCAACAGCGGCCGGCTGGTCAGCCAGAAACAGCTCCTCCAGGAGGTCTGGGGGCCCTCCTACGGCACCGAGACCAACTACCTGCGGGTCTACATGGCGCAGCTCCGGCGGAAGCTGGAGGCCGACCCCTCGCACCCCCGCCACTTCGTCACCGAACCGGGGATGGGGTACCGCTTCGAGCGCGGCTGAGCGCGCGGAACGCGGCCGTCCGGGGCTCGCGCGGGGCTCCGCGTCGGCGGACCCCCGCGCGAGCCCTTCACACCCCCTCCGTTCCTCCTCCGCGCCCCCTCCGCGTCCATTCCGTACGGCCCGGCGGTCCGCCCGCCGGGCACCTGTTCGAGCGAGGTCCGGGCGAGGTTCGGGCGAGGTCCGGGCGGGGTCGGAGGTGAGGCCGGGGCCACCCGCCCGGAGCACCGGAGACCGGTACCCTTCGGGTATGAGTGCTGTCCCTCGATCCGAGAAGTCCGGCAGGCCCGGGAAGGCGGAGAAGTCTTCCGGGCGCTTCCGGCGGATGCTCGACCGGCTGTCCAGCTCCCAGGAGGACCTGGAGTCCGAGGAGCTGCAGGAGGACTCGCAGGCTTCGGGGTGCACACGGATCTCCGAATGCACCGACCGGCAGATCGTCAAGGTGACTGGTACCTTGCGGACGGTCACCCTGCGGCCGCGCGCCGGAGTGCCCGCCCTGGAGGCGGAGCTGTTCGACGGCACCGCGCCGCTGGACGTGGTCTGGCTGGGCCGGCGCTCCATCGCGGGCATAGAGCCGGGCCGCAGGCTCATCGCCTCGGGCCGGATCGCCATGAGCCATGGACGCCGGGTGCTGTTCAACCCCAAATACGAACTCCGACCGCTCGGCAAGGAGTAGCCGGTGACGTCTCTCGACAAGCCGACGTCCGACACGGACCGCACCACCCGCACCGACCATCAGGAGGCCGACGCGAAAGCGGTCACCGAGGCAGCGCTGTTCGAGGCGTTCGGCGGTGTCCGGGGGATGGTGGAGACAGTCCTCCCGGGGCTGCTCTTCGTCACGATCTTCACGATCAACAAGGACCTGCACGTCTCGGCCATCGCCGCCCTGGTGGTGTCCCTGGTCCTCGTCGCCGTACGGCTGGTCCTCAAAGACACCGTCAAGCACGCCTTCAGCGGCGTCTTCGGCGTCGCCTTCGGCGTGGTCTTCGCGATGATGACCGGCAACGCCAAGGACTTCTACCTGCCGGGCATGCTCTACACGCTCGGCCTGGCCCTCGCCTACCTGGTCACCACCCTCGCCGGGGTGCCGCTGATCGGGCTGATCCTCGGCCCGGTCTTCAAGGAGAACCTCTCCTGGCGCACCAGGAACCCCGGCCGCAAGAAGGCGTACGCCAAGTCCAGCTATGCCTGGGGTCTGATCCTGCTCGCCAAGTGCGCGATCCTCTTCCCGCTGTACTGGTGGGCCGACACCACCCAGCTCGGCTGGGTCCTGGTCGCCCTGAAGATCCCCCCGTTCCTGCTCGCGGTCTATCTGACCTGGGTCTTCCTCGCCAAGGCGCCGCCGCCCATCGACGTCTTCGCCGAGATGGAGGCGGAGGAGGAGGCCGAGAAGGCCCGCAAGGCGGCCGAGGCCGCGGCGGCGTCCCGGCCCGGGGAGCTCTGAGCCGTCCCGCAGCTCCGGGCGCTCCGCGCGCCCGGATCCGGGAGGACCGGACCTTCCGAGCCGTACGAGCGGCGTGAGCCGCGTGAGCCGCGTGAGCCGTACGCGGCGCGTGAACCGCATGAGCCGCATGAACTGGACAAGCCGCGTGAGCCGTAGGGCCGGTGCGAGTCGGCCGTGCCGCCGAGCCGATCGGCGGACGCGAGGGGCCCGGAACCGTGTGAGACGTGATCCACACGGTTCCGGGCCCCTGGCCGTTCCGGGGAAGCGCCGCTCCCGGCCTCCCGGCCTCCCGCCTCCGCCGGATCCGCCGGTTCAGTCGCTCCGGCGGACCGAGAGCAGATCCTCCAGCTGTTCCTCGCGGGCCTGCGCGGCCACGAACAGCAGCTCGTCACCGGCCTCCAGCGTCTCCTCGGTGCTCGGCGTCAGCACCCGCTGCCCGCGGATGATGGTGACCAGCGAGGTGTCCTCCGGCCAGGCCACCTCCCCGACCCGGGTGCCGGCCAGCGCCGACTCCGGGGGCAGCGTCAGCTCGACCAGGTTGGCGTCGCCGTGGCTGAAGCGCAGCAGCCGGACCAGATCGCCGACGCTCACCGCCTCCTCGACCAGGGCCGACATCAGACGAGGCGTGGAGACGGCCACATCGACCCCCCACGCCTCGTTGAACAGCCACTCGTTCTTCGGGTTGTTGACCCGGGCGACGACCCTCGGCACGCCGTACTCGGTCTTCGCGAGCAGCGAGACGACCAGGTTCACCTTGTCGTCGCCGGTCGCGGCGATCACGACGTTGCAGCGTTGGAGGGCCGCCTCGTCGAGCGAGGTGATCTCGCAGGCGTCCGCCAGCAGCCACTCCGCCATCGGCACCCGCTCCACCGAGATGGCCGTCGGCGCCTTGTCGACGAGCAGCACCTCGTGCCCGTTCTCCAGCAGCTCGCCCGCGATGGAGCGGCCCACCGCGCCGGCCCCGGCAATCGCGACACGCATCAGTGACCGCCCTCCTCGGGCCCCTCGGCGAAGGCCGCCTCGACCTTCTCGATCTCGTCCGTACGCATCATCACGTGGACCAGGTCGCCCTCCTGCAGCACCGTCTGCGAACTGGGCAGTATGGCTTCACCCAACCGGGTGAGGAACGCCACGCGGACGCCCGTCTCCTCCTGCAGCGTGCTGATCTTGTGGCCGATCCAGGACGGCGTGGTGTGCACCTCCGCGAGCTGCACACCCCCGCTCGGATCGCGCCACAGCGGCTCGGCGCCCGACGGCAGCAGCCGTCGCAGCATCTGGTCCGCGGTCCAGCGGACGGTGGCGACCGTGGGGATGCCGAGGCGCTGGTAGACCTCGGCGCGCCGGGGGTCGTAGATCCGGGCCGCGACGTTCTCGATGCCGAACATCTCGCGGGCCACCCGGGCGGCGATGATGTTCGAGTTGTCGCCGCTGCTCACCGCGGCGAACGCCCCGGCCTCCTCGATCCCGGCCTCACGGAGGGTGTCCTGGTCGAAGCCCACACCGGTGACGCGTCGCCCACCGAAGCCCGACCCCAGACGCCGGAACGCCGTGGGATCCTGGTCGATCACGGCGACCGTGTGCCCCTGCTGCTCCAGGGTCTGCGCGAGAGCGGCTCCCACTCGCCCGCAGCCCATGATGACGATGTGCACCTTGTGCCTACCTCGCAGTCCTGGTCGTCCCGCTGACCTGCGAAAACACCCTGCTCACACTTCTTCCTCAGCTTGCCGGGCAAACAACGGGGCAACGGTGAGTCCCGTTGCCCAGGATGAGCTTATGCGGCGCGAAGCGCGACGCCCCATCCGGCCGTCCTTTCGCCACGTCCGCGACAGCGCGGGGAGAACGCCCCGTTTCGTCCGTCCCGCCCGGCCGGCTCTTGAGCACCTCGCGAACAGACATCTAACATGTCAGTTCATGGAGACCTTGCGGACCCTGCGTCCCGTCCGACGGACGTTGCTGCGGGACACGGCGTACGAGGCGATCCGGGACGCCATCGTCCGGGGCGACATCCCGCCCGGCGCCCCGGTCCGCGACGCCGATCTCGCCGAGCGGCTCGGGCTCTCCCGGGCTCCGGTCCGCGAGGCGCTGTCCCGGCTCACCGGCGAGGGGCTCGTCGAGTCCAAGCCGCAGAGCTACACCCGGGTGACCCGTCTGGTCCCGCGCGACGTCCGGGACGCGGCCGCGGTCGTACGGGCCATGCACGAGCTGGCCGCCCGGACGGCCGTGCCCCTTCTCGCGGACGCCGACCTCGCCGCGATGCGCGAGGCGAACGACGCCTTCCGGGAGGCGGCCCGCCGCGGCGACGTGGCGGACGCGCTGCACGCCGACGACCGGCTCCACGACGTCCTCGTCACCGCCTGCGGCAACCGCGCCGTGGCCGCCACCGTGGAGCGGTACACCCCGTTGATCCGGCGGCTGGAGTGGCGGCGGTTCGGCACGGCGAGCGCGGCGCACGGCTCGGCGGAACTGCACGACCGGCTGATCGAGGCGTGCGGCGCACGCGACGCCGACGCGGCGGCCCGGGTCACCGCCGAGATCTGGCGGGCGCTCGAAGAGCTGGCCGACGACCCGTCCGGCGAACCAGGACCGCCCGAGGGGCCGCCCGGCTCCCGGTCCGCCGAACGCCCGGGATAGCCGGGCTCCTCCTCCGCGCGGCCCCGTCTGCCCGCCGTCCCGAGCCGCCACCGCCGTACCGACAACCCGACCCCGCACGCGCGCCGCACGCGCTCCCGACACCCACGCCCCCACCCCGCCTCACCTCGTCCACCGTCCAGCGCATCGCACGCGCACCGCCCGCACCACTCGGCACACCGCACCACCCGCACCTCAGGCACCTCAGGCACCTCAGGCACCACCCGGCACACCGCACCACCCGCACCACCTGGCACATCGCACTCACGCACCGCACCTCACGCACCGCACCCCGGCCGTCCGTCCCGCGACGCGCCGGCCCCGCCTCGCCCCGCCACCCGAGGGAGTCCCGTGATGCCCGCAGCCTCCATCTCCTCGCCTGCCATCTCCTCGTTCGTCCGCCATCCCCTCCTCTTCGGGCCCTCGCCCGTCCACCGTCTCGACCGGCTCACCGACCACCTCGGCGGAGCCGACCTCTGGGCCAAGCGGGAGGACTGCAACTCCGGCATCGCCTACGGCGGCAACAAGACCCGCAAGCTCGAATACCTCGTCGCGGACGCCCTGGCGCAGGGCTGCGACACCCTCGTCTCCATCGGCGGCGTCCAGTCCAACCACACCCGCCAGGTCGCGGCGGTCGCCGCCCGTACCGGACTCGGGTGCGTGCTCGTCCAGGAGAGCTGGGTCGACTGGCCCGACGCGGTCTACGACAAGGTCGGCAACATCCTGATCAGCCGCCTGGCCGGGGCCGACGTCCGCCTGGTGCGCGCCGGGTTCGGCATCGGCGTCAAGGAGAGCTGGGAGCAGGCGCTGCACGAGGTCGAGGCGGCCGGCGGCAAGCCGTACCCCATCCCGGCCGGAGCCTCCGACCATCCGCTCGGCGGACTCGGCTTCGCCAACTGGGCGTACGAGGTCGGGGAGCAGGAACGCGAGCTCGGCGTCTTCTTCGACACGGTGGTCGTCTGCTCGGTGACCGGTTCCACTCAGGCCGGCATGATCGCGGGCTTCGCCGCGCTCGAAGAGGCGGGCGGCCGGCCGCGCCGCGTCCTGGGCGTCGACGCCTCCGCCGAACCGGAGCACACCCGCGAGCAGATCGCCCGGATCGCGGCGGACACCGCGCGGCTCATCGGGGTGCGCCGGGCGCTCACCGCGGACGACGTCGAACTGGACACGCGCTACCACGCGGGCACGTACGGTATTCCGGACGACGCCACGCTCGACGCGATGCGGCTCGCCGCCCGAACCGAAGGAATGATCACCGATCCCGTGTACGAGGGGAAATCCATGGCCGGAACGATCGATCTCGTATCGCGCGGCGAAATCCCCCGGGATTCCACCGTCCTATACGCGCACCTCGGCGGCCAGCCCGCTCTCAACGGCTACAGCGCCCTGTTCCCGGGCGGTCGAGTGCAAGGATTCCGTTAAGAATTTTGTGTCGGTTTCGGCTGTGAGCTGGGAAATGGCGGGCCACGCCTCGGGCAGTTCTGCGACTTCCATACGGAACGCTTACGATCCTCTGCGTGTCCAAACTGACCGACCTGCCCAAACGGATTCTGATCGGACGGGCGCTGCGCAGCGACAAGCTCGGAGAAACGCTCCTCCCCAAGCGCATCGCGCTTCCCGTCTTCGCATCCGACCCCCTGTCCTCGGTGGCCTACGCACCCGGTGAAGTCCTGCTGGTGCTGTCCATCGCGGGCGTGTCGGCCTACCACTTCAGCCCCTGGATCGCGCTCGCCGTCGTCGTCCTGATGTTCACGGTGGTCGCCTCCTACCGGCAGAACGTGCACGCCTATCCGAGCGGTGGCGGCGACTACGAGGTCGCCACCACCAACCTCGGCCCCAAGGCCGGACTCACCGTGGCCAGCGCCCTGCTCGTCGACTACGTGCTGACCGTCGCCGTGTCGATCGCCTCCGGGGTGGAGAACCTCGGGTCCGCCGTCCCGTTCGTCGTCGAGCACAAGACGGCGGCCGCGATCACGGCCATCGTGCTGCTCACGCTGATGAACCTGCGCGGCGTCAGGGAGTCCGGCAAGCTTTTCGCCATCCCCACGTACCTCTTCGTGGCGGGCGTCTTCATCATGATCATCTGGGGTGCGTTCCGGGGCCTGGTCCTCGGCGACACCATGAACGCCCCGACGTCCGGATTCCAGATCAAGGCGGAGCACCAGGGGCTGGCCGGTTTCGCGCTGGTCTTCCTGCTGCTGCGGGCGTTCTCCTCCGGCTGTGCGGCGCTCACCGGCGTCGAGGCGATCAGCAACGGCGTGCCCGCCTTCCGCAAGCCCAAGAGCAGGAACGCGGCGACGACGCTCGCGATGATGGGCCTGCTGGCCGTCACCATGTTCTGCGGCATCATCGCCCTGGCCATGGCCACCGGCGTGAAGATGTCCCAGAACCCGGCCACCGACCTCATCGACAAGGGCGTCCCGGTGGGCCCCGGCTTCGTCCAGGACCCGGTGATCTCGCAGGTCGCGGCCGCCGTCTTCGGCGAGGGCACGTTCTTCTTCGTGGTCCTCGCGGCGGCCACCGCCCTCGTCCTCTTCCTCGCCGCCAACACCGCGTTCAACGGGTTCCCGGTGCTGGGCTCGATCCTCGCCCAGGACCGCTATCTGCCCCGCCAGCTCCACACCCGCGGCGACCGGCTCGCCTTCTCCAACGGCATCGTGCTGCTGGCGGGCGCGGCGATCCTCCTGGTCTGGGTCTACGGGGCGGACTCGACCCGGCTGATCCAGCTCTACATCGTCGGCGTGTTCGTCTCCTTCACCCTCAGCCAGATCGGCATGGTCCGGCACTGGAACCGCCACCTGGCGACGGAGAAGGACCAGGCCAAGCGCCGCCGCATGCTGCGCTCCCGCGCGATCAACACCTTCGGCGCGTTCCTGACCGGCACGGTGCTCGTCGTCGTGCTCGCCACCAAGTTCACCCACGGCGCCTGGGTCGCCCTGCTCGGCATGGTGATCTTCTTCGCGACGATGACCGCCATCCGCAAGCACTACGACCGCGTCGCGGAGGAGATCGCGGCGGACGAGACCCCGTCCGACGAGACGGTCCGGCCCTCCCGGGTCCACTCGATCGTCCTCGTCTCCAAGCTGCACCGTCCCACCCTGCGGGCCCTCGCCTACGCCAAGCTGATCCGCTCGGGCAAGCTGGAGGCGCTGTCCATCAGCGTCGACCCGGCCGAGACCAAGGCGCTCAGGGAGGACTGGGAGCGACGCGGCATCGACATCCCGCTGAAGATCCTCGACTCCCCGTACCGCGAGGTGACCCGCCCGGTCATCGACTATGTGAAGAACCTCCGCCGGGAGAGCCCGCGCGACGTGGTCAGCGTGTACATCCCCGAGTACGTGGTCGGCCACTGGTACGAGCACCTGCTCCACAACCAGAGCGCCCTGCGCCTCAAGGGGCGGCTGCTCTTCACCCCGGGCGTGATGGTCACCTCGGTCCCGTACCAGCTGGAGTCGTCCGAGGCCGCGAAGCTGCGCGCCCGGAAGCGCGCCGAGTGGAACGCGCCGGGCGCGGTGCGCCGCGGGCCCGTGGAACGCAGGCCCAAGGACGCCGCGAACAAACCCTGACCGCCGAGGCGCGGCGCCCGCGCGGCCCCGGACCCCGCGGTCCGGCGGGCCCGCGGCCCGCACGTGGTGAGGGCCGGACGACGACCCACGTAGACTCATGGGTCGTCGTCCGGCCGACCGCGTGTCGTCCGGCCCACCCGCGGCCGTCGCCCGGCCGTCCCGTCCCGAACCCTGGAGCCACCCCCTCATGCAGAACGAACCCACGTCGTCGCTGGTCGGGGAGGAGTACGAGGTCGAGGTCGGGCCCGTCGCGCACGGCGGCCACTGCATCGCCCGCACCGAGGAGGGCCGGGTCCTCTTCGTACGCCACACGCTCCCCGGCGAGAAGGTCGTCGCCCGGGTCACCGAGGGCACGAGCGACTCCCGTTTCCTGCGCGCCGACGCCGTACGCGTCCTCGAAGCGTCCAAGGACCGCGTCGAGGCGCCCTGCCCGTACGCGGGCCCGGACCGGTGCGGCGGCTGCGACTGGCAGCACGCCAAGCCCGGCGCCCAGCGCAGGCTCAAGGGCGAGGTGATCGCCGAACAGCTCCGGCGCCTGGCAGGGCTCACCCCCGAGGAGGCGGGCTGGGACGGCACCGTCATGCCCGCCGAGGGCGACAAGCTTCCCGCGGGGGAGGTGCCGGCCTGGCGCACCCGGGTCCAGTACGCCGTCGACGAGGACGGCCGCGCCGGCCTGCGCAAGCACCGTTCGCACGACGTGCAGCCCGTGGAGCACTGCCTGATCGCGGCCCCCGGCGTCACCGAACTCGGCATCGAGAAGCGGGAATGGCCCGGCATGGCCTCGGTGGAGGCCATCGCCGCCACCGGTTCCCACGACCGCCAGGTCATCCTCACCCCCAGGCCCGGCGCCCGGCTTCCCCTCGTCGCGCTCGACAAGCCCGTCTCGGTGATGCGCGTCGACGAACGCGACGGCGGCGTCCACCGCGTGCACGGCCGCGCCTTCGTCCGCGAACGCGCCGACGACCGCACCTACCGGGTCGGCTCCGGCGGTTTCTGGCAAGTCCACCCCCAGGCCGCCGACACCCTCGTCCGCGCCGTCATGCAGGGCCTGCTGCCCCGCAAGGGCGACACCGCCCTCGACCTGTACTGCGGCGTCGGCCTGTTCGCCGGCGCCCTCGGCCAGCGCGTCGGCGAGAAGGGCGCGGTCCTCGGCATCGAGTCCGGCAAGCGAGCCGTCGAGGACGCCCGGCACAACCTCAAGGACCTGGACCGCGTCCGCATCGAGCAGGGCAAGGTCGACCAGATCCTCCCGCGCACCGGCATCACCGAGACCGACCTCATCGTCCTCGACCCCCCGCGCGCCGGCGCCGGCAGGGCCACGATCAATCACCTGTCGGGCCTGGGCGCCCGCCGCATCGCCTACGTCGCCTGCGACCCGGCGGCCCTGGCCCGCGACCTGGCGTACTTCCGCGAGGGCGGCTACCGGGTGCGGACGCTGCGGGCGTTCGATCTGTTTCCGATGACGCACCATGTGGAGTGCGTGGCGATTCTGGAGCCGGTGAAGAAGGACGCCTGACCTGCGGTTTTGTGGGTGCGCGGTATGTGCCGTGTGGGCGTTACGGGCGATATCTTGACGCTGAGATGACGCTCGTCCTGATGGTCGTCAGGGACGCGTTTCCGCTGTTCTGATGCTTCGGGAGCGGCTTCGGCGCGTGCGCTTCCGAGAGGGAGTGCTGCTCTACGAGCGAAGAGATCTTCTTGAAGTCCTCGCCCTCAGTGCGCTGACCTGCAGGAATTGACTGGAGAGGCCCTCTGGTCTGCACCGATCCGTCATTCCTGCCCTTTCGTCGTGCTGCCCATTGATGCGGTTGATCCTCCCCAGCCGCTCCCCAGCGGGGCTCCATTCTCCCCAGATTCTCACCGCCTATGGGGTCTCAGAAGGTGATTCACCGCTGGTCAGCGGAGCGACTTGAACCGCGAGCAGTTATGGTCGACGACGTGGCAGTCCCCCGGTCTAACCTGTGGCCCGCGTGACGACGCAACGAATCGAGCGGGGGTTTGGTGTGGGGCAGTTCTCACGGCAGCCGGTGGTGATCGACAAGAAGGTCGATTTCCTCCCGTTCCGTGATATGCCTTGGGATGACTTCGAGCGGTTGGTCTGGGAACTTGTGCAGGCGGTGGAGTCTCTGTCGCCCTGCCACCGTTACGGAACGCCGGGGCAGGCGCAGGGCGGTGTCGACATCGTTGGGCGTGCGGCGGACGGTGGGTGGCACGCCTTCCAGGTCAAGCAAGTGACCCGGTTCACGGAGACAAACGCTAGGAAGGCGCTGGACACCTTCGTCCACGGCCCACGCCCTCAGGGCGCGGCGCGCCTGGTCATCGTCACCTCATGCAGGGGAACGCGAACCCAAGTGCGGGACCTGGCCCATGACTATCAGGACCGGCATCCGGAGCTGGCCCTGGGTGAGATCTGGGATGCAGAGCACCTGGGGATCTTGCTCCGTAGCCGGCCGCTCATCGTGGCCCGCTACTTCGGAGACGAAGCTGCTCGCCGGTTCTGCGACCACGAGGCACTGGGGGAGCTCTCATGCATGGAGAGCGCGGACGGCCTGGTTGGTCCGGGCATCCCACTTGCCGCCGCCGACCCCTTTGGCCTGGAGGTCCACGAGGCGGTCACTGTCGACCACACGACGGACGATGGCTCACTTCCCTCATACTTCCGTCGGCCCTTCGACGACGAACTCGGCACCGCCGTGGACCTGGTCCTCACAGGGCGAAGCGTCATGAGGGTGCTCCTCGGAGACTCCTCCACGGGAAAGACGCGAGCGGCATGGGAGGCGATTCAGCGGTTGCCCGGGGGATGGCGACTATGGCACCCGGCCGGCCCTGGCGACCTGCTCGATTCGATCGACTTGGTGGCTCCCCGAACGGTTTTGTGGCTCAACGAGATCAACCGCTACCTCCTCTCCGGCGATACCGATCGGGACGAACAGGTTGCTGGCAGGCTCATCGAGTTGCTCCGAAGTGCTCGATCCGCACCTGTGCTTGTCCTCGGCACGGCCTGGCACGAGCACTGGTCCACGATGACCACCGCACCACGCGACGAACGCGCTCAGACGAAAGCCCTGCTGGTCAGGTGCTGGATCCGAGTACCGGAGATGCTCAGTGAGGACGAGCTCTCCACCCTCACCGCAGAGCCTGAGCGCACCGATAGACGGATTCTGCAGGCTGCACGGCTCGCAGAGAGCGGACACGTCATCCAGTACCTGGCTGGCGGCCCCGCCCAGTTGGAGCGCTACGAGACAGGCTCCCCCGCAGCCCGCGCGGTGCTGCAGGCAGCGATGGACGCCCGCCGACTGGGCCACGGTCTCGATCTCCCCCACGCTTTCCTCAAGGACGCTGCTGCGGTGTACCTCACCTCGTTACAACGTGATCTGGCACGGCCCGACTGGTTCCTGCGAGCGGTGGAGTACCTGTCGGCCCCGTGCCGGGGCGTACGCGGGCCCCTGACCCCGGCTGCGGGCTCGTCCCTGCCGAATTCACTGGAACCGAGCCACTACCGACTCTCGGACTTCGTTGAACTACACGCGAGAAGACATCGCCAAATGGAGTGCCCGGGTGCAGGATTCTGGTCTGCTGCCGTCCGGTATGCCGCCAGCGCGAGGGACAAGGTCGCCTTGAGCCGTGAAGCCTTGGCCCGCGGCAGGACGAAGGATGCCGAGGCCCTGGCAATGGCGGCGGCGGAGGACGGCGAGGGTGCGGCCCTGTCCATGTTCGCCCTATGGCTCGAGGAACACGACAAGGATGAGGACGCTCTGTCCTACTTCGAGTTGGCCGCCGAGATCGGCGACGCCGAGGCTCGAGTCGTCCTGGCCTGGCGGTACGAGCGTGCGCAACGGCTCGACGAGGCGGAACGTTGGTACCGAAAGGCCGCGGAGTCCAGCGGCAGGTTCGACGCCGCTGTGGGGCTCGCGTCCGTCCTGTCCCAGCGTGGAGACGACACGCCTGCGGCGCAGCTGTACGAGGCAGTCCTAGACCGAGGCGTCTTCGGAGCCCGGGTAGTTGAGCACCAGGCTCGATGGCTGGCCGATCAGGACCAACACGAGCGGGCCCTCAACCTCGCGACGCTATCGTTCCAAGCCGGCAATAGTGAAGCCTTCACCGGGCTCGCCTGGAGCTACATGTACACGGATACGCCTCGGGCGATCGAGGTGTTCCTGCACGCCATAAAGGCGGGCGACAGGAACGCCCCTCGCGAACTTGCCTGGGTGTATGAGAATGAGGGCGATACAGCCCGCGCCGAACACTTCTGTGAGATTGCCGTCTCTCTGGGCGAGACGAACGCTCTGCGTGGCCTGGGCATGATCCGCCGCAGCAAGGGTGACCACCGATCGGCCGCCGGCCTGCTCTGGAGGGCGTACAACCTCGGCGTGCGCCACGCGTTGCCAGAGCTGGCCAGACTGCGGGAGGAGGCAGGCGAACTCAAGCGAGCGGAGCGGCTCTATTGGCGCGTTCTCCAGGAGGGGGACCCGAGCGCGGAGCAGGACCTCGTCCGCATCCTGGAGACCACGGGAAGAACACGACAAGCTGAGGACCTAGCCGCCCGTTCCGCAGCCCTCCTCGAAGTCCTCGCACGTGCCCGTGCCGCCCGCGGCGAGCGTGAGGCCGCCGAACAGGTCCTGGTCCCAGCGATCCGCCAGGGAAACCCGAACCTCCTCCTGCCACTCGCCGCCATCCGCCGACAATGCGGCGACACCGCAGGAGCGCAACTCGTCCTGCGCCAGGCGCAAGACGCGGGTGTCCGGTTCGCCGCGGAGCGGCTGGCGGAGGTGGAAGCAGAGTCCGTCCGGCCGGAGGCGGTCCGCGATGCCCGCAGCTAACTGAGTTCGGAGACCCGTCGTCGCACACGAGGGGCGAGTCCCCCGAGGCGGTCGCCGACCGGGAGGCGCCGGAAGAGGGCGGCTTCTTGGCCTTGAGGCCGCCACAGAGAGCAGCCGCGCCCTGGAGAGCAGGCTGGTTCTCCCCAGAGTCTCCCCAGCAGAGGGCCATGCGGCGTGCATACGCAGGGGGGCAGAGGCATGGTTCGGGTACGCAGCCCCGCTGCGCACAGTACACAGGGAGTGCCCGTCGCAAGCCAGTGAGCGGCTGGCCGGTTTCAACCACTTGAAGCGGAAAGTTGGCTGAGGCACCCTTTTCCGGTGCCAGGTGAAGAAGCGCACCTTGTAGGTGCAGAGGCTGTCCAGCGGGCGAAGAGATGGCTTGAGAGCACCATGCGCGTGGCCCAGTCGTACACCAATACGGACGGCGCTTGGGCGAAGAAGCTCACCCTCCACTGGCCGCACGGCAATGAGAAGCAGTTCTCCTACGACCTCGGCGGGGTCATGCGTGGCGGAGACTGGGATGGCCAGATGTTCTGCGCCGAGGTCAAATGGCGACGGAACTCAAGTGATCAAGGCACGGAGTATAAGAGCTTTCTGGCCAAGTGCTATGTCGCGCTCAGCAAGGACTACATGCTCGGCGATCACTACATGTGGATCAGCTGGGCGCCGTTCCGTGCACGCGATTGGGATGTGCTCACGGCACCGGACACGATCCGGGAGGCCGTTCTCGCCGAGGCGGCTCGTGCTCTGGGCACGGAAGATCTAGACGAGGCCCGGGAACTGATCAAGGACGAGATCGTCGATGAGCTGTCGGCGCGGCTCTGGATCGTCGTCATGTCGGAGAAGCAGGAGAAGCTCGTTCCGCTTGACGACTGGCGTGGAGTCGTCGCCCGTTTCTATAACAGCCAGGGGAAGACATCATGGTGACACCGGTCGCACCCGAGATCGATCGCGCGCTCGACCACCCTGATCCCCGTGAGGCCGTCGAACGGGTCAAGGATGTGGTGCAGCGCCGGCTGCTTGCAGTGCATCCCTCAGCCGAGATCATCCGAACCCCCTTCTTCAACCACACTTATGTTCCAGACCTGTTGATGACGTGGAAGAACGGCCGTGGTGCGGCTGAACGACGCGTCTATCTCCGGACTTCATCCGATCCGGTTCTCCTCGCCAACGATGTGTTGCTGCTCGAACGAGAGCAGCAACCGCTCGTCGTACCGCTGGGGCAGGTCGGGCAGGGTCCTTCGTGGGCCCGACTGGACGACATCGCGGGGGAGCGACAGACGCTCGTTTTGGACCCCTTCGGACTCGGGGCCCTGCCTCCCCACTCGACGACCCGCTCGCCGGTCGTACTGGCTTCCGACGCGATCGTCGAAGGCGGCCGCGGGATTATGGGACAGGACCAAGTGGAACAGTTCCTCGCCTCGGTGGACCTGGGAGTCGGTGCGGCTCGTGAGGGCCGGGAGGCCCCGACGCGTGCCGCCCTCACCTCGCTCAGCCGTCGTACGACCCCGGGCGTGGCCCATCGGCTCGCCACTTTCATGGCCGCGATGTGGCAAGGCAGTGGCCGGTCGATGACGGACTTCCCCGGCAATGCGCCGCTGCGCTCGTCCCTTGACGCCACCTCTTTGAACCTGCTGCTGTCCTCGGAGGAGATCCAGGACGAAGACTTCTGGCGGCGCATTCAGCCGCTTGTGGACATCAAGCCACTGCTCGACAGCGGCATCACGGACACCGAGAACCTGCAACACCTCATGCGTAGCGCCGTCGGTGTCTGGAAGGCCCATGTCTGCATGGTCGTCGAAGGTCGTGGCGCGGGTGGCAGTTGGCGCTGGACGGTGGACCGAGGACGGCTGGCCCTGCAAGGTCCGGATTTCGTCGCGTACATCGCCGGCAGCCGCAAGGACTTGGAGTTTCCTGAGGAACGTGAGGTTCCGTTGCTGGCGGAGGTACGTGAGCGGGCGAACAGGCACGGCATTACGCTCACGTCGATTCGCATGATGACGCCGAACCGGAGAATCGGATACGACTCGCCTGGCGAAGATGTCACCAACGACCCGCAGCTGGACGGCATCAGTGCGGCGCTGGGGCAGGAGGAGGGGGTCGTGGAGGCTCTGGCCGTGACACCTGGGGGGTACGCCTTGAGGTGTAACTTCTCCACGCAGACGGCCGGCCCGCCGGGCGCTCGGGCGTTGCTCATTTACGCCGATCTCTTGGGGACGGCGCTCCGTCTTCTGCGGCCTTTCGGTGAGGAGGATGCGCTCGTGCTGCGTAGCCTGCTGGGCGGGGGCCCGGTTCCGCTGGCGCAGTGGTCGCAGCCGACCCTGCCAGAGGCGTGAACAGAGGACAGCTGGGAGGCTGATCTCTGACAGCCGATGGTCTGCGTTCCGGACTACGCTCTTGCACCGCCGATGAGCTCTCGGCCTGCATCGCGAGCGACGCCGAGCTCCTGGACTGATCCACAAGAGTGGCGCAGGTAGGCGATGCTGCGCCTGCCCTCCTTCGTTCGCGTCCAGTCGACTGGGACTGCTGCACGCACCGGGACCGTGCCCCCGCTGCAGTCTCAAGCAGCGGCTCCACGAACTCCTCGCCGATGACAGCGGCTTCATAAACCCGAAGCTACAGCTCCTTCACGACGCCCTGGCCGACACCGAGCGGGCCGGCACCGCGATGCGCTGGCTCTCCAAGGGCATCGTCTCCACCGTCCTGTCCGATCTTGGCTCCGGCCGCCGGCCTCTCACTCACAAGGCCCTGGACGAGCTCCCTGAAGGCAAGGTCGTCGAGCACATCCGCAGCGTCCTCGTCGCCACCGGAGTCCTGCCCCAGCGAGATGAGCAGATGGTCCGTCTCGAACGGCACGTGAAGGACCTCGTCTCCTCCCACGCGACGGCCGAGGGACGGAAAATCCTGCACCGGTACGCGACGTGGCATCTCCTGCGCCGACGCAGCCGCGGCAAGGACATCACGCACTACCAGCTCACGGTCGCCCGCCAGCATTTGCGGGCGGCAGTCCACCTCCTGGACTGGCTCGAAGAACATGACCTCGCCCTGGCCACCTGCCGCCAGGCCGACCTTGAACGCTGGATGACCAGCGACGACGCCCGCTGGGACACCGCCCGCCGCCTGCTGCACGACGACACCCTCAAACCCAAAGACCGCCTCGCCGGCCTGCTATTGCTCCTCTATGCCCGGTGGCCCGCAGCGATCTCCCGGCTCACCATCGACCACATCGAGGAGACGGACGGAACCGTCCACATCCGCCTCGGCGCCGTCCCGGTCGAGCTTCCCGCATCCGTCGCTGACCTGGCCCTGCAACAGGTCGCGGCTCTCCGCAGCCATGCTGTCCTCGCCCAGACAGACTCGCCCTGGCTCTTCCCCGGCGGCCAGCCCGGCCGTCCGATCAGCGCCTGGGCCATGGGCGAACGACTCCGCGAACTCGGCATCCGGCTCGCGGAAGCCCGCTCGACCGCGCTGTTCCAGCCAGCCACCGAGCTGCCCGCCGCCGTCCTCGCCCGCACCCTCGGCATCGACATCACCGCCGCCGTCAAATGGCAGCGAGCCGCCGCCGGGGACTGGAGCGCCTACGCGGCCGAGGTCAGCCGCTGTCACCATGACGTCTGAATCCAAAGACAAGGGAGCAACATAGATGCTGCTACGTGATGTTGAGTACGGCGATGTCGACGCCTACGTCCGGATGCGATGTAACCCGGTCATGATGGCCGAGCTGGGCGGCCCGCTGCCTCGCGAAGGCATCGAGGCGAAGGTCCAACGTGATGTTCAACGGATGGCGGCGGACACCGACTGGACAAAGATGATCGTGCCCGATGAGGCCGAGCTGGACGTGGTCGCGGGAACCGTGACGTTGTGGCCCCACGACGCAGACGGCGAGCGCATCTCCGAGATCGGCTGGATGGTGCTGCCGGAGTACCAGGGACGGGGACTCGGGAAGCAGGGCGTCCGCACGCTGCTTGAGCTGGCCCGCGACGACGGCCGGTGGGGGCTGATACATGCATTTCCGGCAACAACCAACGCCCCGTCCAACGGCATCTGCCGCGCCCTCGGCTTCCGATTCCTGGGCAAGCAAGACGTGCCCTTCGCCGGTCGAGTCCTGCAAACCAACCACTGGGCTATCGACCCTCGCACCGACCTGACCTGATACCGGTCCGCAGCACGCCGGAGCCCCGCGCAGAGCTTCGGGGGGGGGCATTCAGAGAGTTCCGATACCCAACTCCACCATTACACCTGCAGCCGGACGCGCATAAGGCCGTGCTCGGGGCCTGGGAGCGCTTGGATGTTCCGCTGACCATTGCTGCATGAGCCCGCATGGCTGCACCTCTGCCCCGTCCTGTCTGGACGGGGCAGAGGTGCTTGCCGGCTCAAGTGGGTGTGGCAGGTGAGCGCGAGGCCCCGCTGGGTGGAGAACGGCGCCCTCGGTTGTCGAACGGCCGGGCATGGGTGTAGAGCCGCGTTGGTATTAGCCGCGAGGCTGTGATCGGCAAGGGCACCCTGCGCGGGGCGACCCTCATCAGACCATGGTCCGGCACGTGCGCTGCAACACGCTGAGGTGCCGTCGGTTCGTATCGTCCCGTTGTGGGTGGAGTGGAGTTCGCAGCCTCTTCGGGAATGAACGTGAACCACGAGGAGTCTCACATCCCAACTTCCCGGGGGCAACTGAAAGTGGGATGGTTCTGCGGCAATTCCCGCGCCCGGACCGTTCAGGCCGCCAGGAAGATCACGTTTTCCCAGGTGAGTGGAGTCGGCACTGCCCTGCCGGCTCCGCTGCAGCCGGCAGGGCGGGACAGTAGTGCATCAACTCGGTGCCTGTCGGCGGCATGCGGCACCATGATCTGCACACGTGGGGCTTCTGCAACCGCTCGGCGTGGAAATGGAGTTCGCAGCCCGTGGCGAGGAGGCGGCCGGAGACGGCCCATCTGCCACTCAGGGGAAGGAAGAGAAGTCGGTATGAATCGACGCCGTCGCCCTCACCACCGTCAGTGTGGCGCGCAGCCTTGCTGGCCTGTGCAGATGACCTTTCAAGTGTTTCATGTTCCTTAACACAACACGGAATTCCAGAGAGGTTCCGGAGAAGTTCGGCACGGCGGTGGGCCCGTGGGTCATGGTGGCCTCCTGCTCGACCGCGCTCGGACCGATTGTCGGCGGCCTGCTGGCCGAGCGCGTCAACTGGAGTCCGTGTTCTACATCAACGCGCCCATCGGTGTCGTGGCCCTGGTCTTCAGCGCGTTCGTGCTGCCGCGGAGCAAGTCCTCCACCGGCCAGCACCGATTCGACATCCCCGGCGTGATCCTGCTGGCGTGGGCCTGGTGGCGTTGGTCTTCGGCGTGATCAAGGGCGAGACCTGGGGCTGGGGCGCGGCGCCGCTGGGCGCGGCGCTGACGGAGCGGTTCGGCGCGCGGCTGTCCATGCCGACCGGCATGGTGCTGCAGGTGGTGGCGTCCCTGTGCATGCTGGCCTGGGACGCGCACTCCTCGTACGCGGCCATGTGGCCGCCGTTCGTCCTGATCGGTCTGGGGGTGGGCATGGTCATGTCGGCGTCCTCGGACGCGATCGTCGGCAACGCGCCCGTCAGGGGCGGCGGGGTGGCGAGTGGTCTGCAGTCCACGGCGCTGCAGATCGGCGGCGCCCTCGGCACGTCCGTGCTGATCTCGCTGATCAGCAGCCGTGTGGGCTCCACGCTCTTCGGTGCTGACCCAGCGGCAACGCCTTCATGAACGGGGTGCACACCGCCGTGCTCGTCACCACCTTGCTGTGCCTCGTGGGCGCCCTGCTTGCCGCCGTGGGCCTGCGGCGCGACGCCGGTTCCCCCGTCACCGACGGCTGACGGAGGGAGGGGCGGGCGAGGGGCCGGCCGAGGCCGCTCGCACGGCCCGTCCGCCGCGTCCCGATGCACTTCGGACGGGCCGGCGCTGCGGGCGGGCCGGCGCGTCGGACGGGTCAGGCGTCGGCGTGTCGGCCGTCCCGGTGGCGTCCTGGGCCCGGCCGCCTGGCGTTCCCGCCCGCCCCGGTGGTTCCGGTTGCCGCAGTTCCGGTCGCTCCGGTTGCCCCGGTGTTTCCGCCCGTCCCGGCGTTTCCGCGTGCCGTGGCGAGCGCCATGCCTCCCGGGAGCCGGCCCGCAGGGGCTGCCCACGCCCCGGCGGTGAGCCGCCCGGGCAGGGCGGCGGCCTCCTCGGCGGCCCGTCCGCAGCACGGCCTTCGATTCCGCTCTCCAGAATTCATATGTTCTTCCAGCAGAAACAGCGCACGCTGATGCCGTGACTGAGACCTCTATGACCCAAGACACCGCCACGGGTTCCCCGGTCCGGCTCCAGGCCGTCGCCGCAGAGGGGCAGCCCGAGGTCACCCCGGCGCTCGAAGAGCTCTACCGGGGCTTCGAGCAGGAACTGCTCGTCCCGCTGTGGACCGAGATCGGCGACCTCATGCCGGCCCACCCGCGCTCGCGCGCCGTGCCGCACCTGTGGCGCTGGGAGAGGCTCCGGCAGCTGGCGGCCCAGGCCGGCGACCTGGTTCCGGTCGGCCGCGGCGGCGAGCGCCGCGCCATCGCGCTGGCCAATCCCTCCCTCGGCGGCAGGCCCTTCGCCACCCCGACGCTGTGGGCGGCCATCCAGTACCTCATGCCGGGTGAGGACGCCCCCGAGCACCGGCACACCCAGCACGCCTTCCGCTTCGTCGTCGAGGGTTCGGGCGTGTGGACCGTCGTCGGCGGCGACCCGGTGCCCATGAATCGCGGCGACTTCCTCCCGCAGGCCGGCTGGAACTGGCACGCCCACCACAACGCCACCACCGAGCCGATGGCCTGGATCGACGGCCTGGACATCCCCTTCCAGTACGTCACCGAGGCGCAGTTCTTCGAGTTCGGCCGCGACGAGATCAGCGACGCCGAGCGGATCACCCCGGAGCGGTCGCGCTCCGAGCGCCTGTGGGGCCACCCCGGCCTGCGTCCGCTGTCGGCCGTCCCGTCCACGCCGGGCAGCCCGCTGCTGTCGTACAAGTGGGAACACACCGACGCCGCCCTCCGCGACCAGCTCCTGCTGGAGAAGGCGGGCTTCGGCGGCACCGTGGAGCCCGGCCACGCCGCGGTGCGCTACTCCAACCCGCATGACGGCTCCGACGTCCTGCCGACCGTCCGCGCCGAGTTCCACCGCATCGTCCGCGGCGCCGAGACCGCGCCGGTGCGCGAGACCGGTTCGTCCGTGTACCAGGTCTTCGACGGCTCCGGAGTCGTGACCGTCGGCGACAGGTCCTGGACGGTGACCCGCGGCGACCTGTTCGTCGTCCCGTCGTGGGAGCCGTTCGCCGCCAGGTCCGAGGCCGACGCGACCGACTCCGACGAGGGAGCCCTCGACCTCTTCCGCTTCTCCGACGCGCCCGTCTTCGAGGCGCTCCGGCTCAACCGCACGCAGAAGGACGCCTGACCATGAAGCTCGCCACCATCCGCACCGCCGACGGCACCCGGGCGGTCCGCCTCGACGGCGACCGCCTGGTCGATCTCGGGTACGCCGACCTGGGCGAACTGTTCGCCGAGACCGACTGGCAGATCAGGGCCGCCGCCGACGCCGGCACCGCCTACCCCGTCGAGGGCGCCGACTTCGCGCCGGTCGTGCCCAACCCGTCGAAGATCATCTGCGTCGGGCACAACTACACCAACCACATCAAGGAGATGGGCCGGGAGCTGCCGGACCACCCGACCCTCTTCCCGAAGTTCGCCGACACCCTGCTCGGCGCCGACGACGACATCGCCAAGCCGGCCGAGACCGACGCGCTCGACTGGGAGGTCGAGCTGGCGATCGTGATCGGCAGGGCCGTGCGCCGCGCCGACGAGCAGCAGGCGGCCGACGCCATCGCGGGCTTCACCGTCATGAACGACATCTCGGTGCGCGACTGGCAGTTCCGCACTATCGAGTGGACCCAGGGCAAGATCTGGGAGGCCTCCACCCCGGTCGGCCCGTACGTCGTCACCCCTGACGAGGTCGGCGGCGTCCGCCCCTCGCTCGAGGTCAGGACGGTCGTCGACGGGCAGGTCATGCAGCGGGACGACACCGGCACGCTGCTGTTCGACCCGGTTTTCCTCGTCCAGTACATCTCCACCGTGATCACCCTGCGCCCCGGGGACATCATCGCCACCGGCACCCCGGCCGGTGTGGGCAACGCCCGCGACCCGAAGGTCTTCCTGCTCCCCGGCGACACCGTGGTCACCGAGATCTCCGGCCTGGGCGCCTGCACCAACAAGGTGGTCGAGGCATGACGGGCGCCGCACGGACGCTCGCCGACGCGCGCGCGTGGGCCCGCACGGGCACGCAGCTGGTGTTCGACGCCGTCGCGGACCTCGGAGAGGCCGGCTTCTCGGCCGACAGCGCGCTGCCCGGATGGACCCGCAAGCACCTCGTCGCACACGTCGCCGCGAACGCCGACGCCCTGGGCAACCTCGTCCACTGGGCGGCCACCGGAGAGGAGACGCCGATGTACGCCTCCGCCGAGGAGCGCGCCGCCGGCATCGCCAAGGGTCCGGACCTGTCGGCCGACGAGCTGCGGTCCTGGCTGACCTCGTCCGCGCACCGGCTCGCCGAGGGACTCGACCGCCTCACCGACGAGCAGTGGCGGCACCCGGTCGTCACCGCCCAGGGCCGCACCGTCCGTGCCACCGAACTGCCGTGGATGCGCGCCCGCGAGGTGTGCGTCCACGCCGTCGACCTGGGCGCCGGCACCGCCTTCGCCGACCTCCCGGACGGCTTCCTGACCGCGCTGGCCGCCGAGATCCGCGACAGGCGCGGACTGACCGGCCTGCCCGAAGGGCCGCTGCCGGAGGTCGCGGCCTGGCTGGCCGGTCGCCCGCACTCGCTCGCCGACGCCCCCGAGCTCGGCCCGTGGCTCTGAGGAGTTCGAATCATGTCCCAACCTGATGTGATCGTCGTCGGCGGCGGTCTCGGCGGCCTCGGCGTCGCGTTCTCGCTGACCCGCCAGGGCCGGAGCGTCCGGCTGCTGGAGCGCGCCCCCGCCTTCGGCGAGGTCGGCGCCGGCATCCAGCTCGCGCCCAACTGCACCCGCATCCTCGACGACTACGGCCTCCTGGTGGAGGCCAAGAGCCTCGGCGTCGTCCCGGACGCCATGGTCATGCGCGACGCCGTCGACGGCGACGAGCTGACCCGGCTCGACCTGCGGGACCTGGAGAAGCGCTACGGCTACCCGTACCTGGTCATCCACCGCAGCGACCTGCACGGCCTGCTCCTGCGCGCGTGCCGGCGGGCCGGCGTCGAGCTGGTCACCGACGCGCAGGTGATCTCGTACGAGAACGCCGACGGCGGCGCCCGCGTGACCCTCGCCTCCGGCGAGCGCCACGAGGCCGGCGTCGTGATCGCGGCCGACGGGCTGCACTCGCTCGCCCGCAAGCTGCTCGTCGACGACGAGCCCGTCTCCTCGGCGTACGTCGCCTACCGCGGCACCGTGCCCGCCGAGCAGCCACGGGTGCGGTCCGTCGACCTCAGCGAGGTCGTGGTCCACGTCGGGCCCGGCTGCCACTTCGTGCACTACGGCCTGCGCGGGGGCGAGCTGCTCAACCAGGTCGCCGTCTTCGAGTCGCCCAAGGCGCTGGCCGGACAGGAGGACTGGGGCACGCCCGACGAGCTCGACGCCGCCTTCGCCGGGACCTCCGACTTCGTCCGGGAGGGCCTGCCGTTCATGTGGCGGGACAAGTGGTGGCGGATGTTCGACCGCGACCCGATCATGAACTGGGTGCACGGCCGGGTCGTGCTGCTCGGCGACTCCGCGCATCCGCCGCTGCAGTACATCGCGCAGGGCGCGATCATGGCGATCGAGGACGGCTGGGTGCTGGGCGAGCACGTCGCCCGCGGTCGTGCCGAGGACGGCACGGTCGACTGGGACGCCGCCCTCGCCGCCTACGAGGCGGTCCGCCCCGAGCACTGCCGCCGCGTGCTGACCACCTCCCGCGCGTGGGGCGAGCTGTGGCACCTCGACGGCGTCCCCCGCGAGCAGCGCAACGCACTGCTGCGCGCGCGCGACGCCTACGACTACTCGTTCGTGGACTGGCTGTACGGCCCGACCGCGCTGACACCCGACGAGGAGCCGGAGATGTTCACGCCGGTCCCGCTCTCCTCGGCGTCGGTCGAGGATCCGGTGGCTGCCGGGGGAGGAGGCGCCCGGTGAGCGACGCCTGCCTCTACGCGGCGGTGCGCACCCCGTTCGGCCGCTTCGGCGGAGCCCTCGCCGGGACGCCCCCGACGATCTCGCCGCGACCGCGCTGACCAGCCTGCTGGACCGGGCGCCCGGCCTGGACCGCGCCGCGATCGGCGACGTGGTGTGGGGCAACGCCAACGGCGCCGGCGAGGACAACCGCAACGTGGGCCGGATGGCCGTACTGCCGGCCGGGCATGCTGGTGGTCCACCAGCCGATGTACCGCCGCGCTCACGGATGTCGGGCACGGCATGCCGATCACGGCGAGCGTCACGGGCAGCGGCGCGGCGGCTCCGGCTCCGGTCAGCGCCTGTCCCAGCCAGACATGTGCACGGACGAGGCGCACAGCGACACCAGGGCGCCCGCGATGCCGAGCCCCGGGCCGGACAGACACACCTTGCGGCGGTGCACGTCACCGAAGACACCGGCGGTGAGAATCAGGGCGGCCACCGGAAGCACGAAGGCGTCCGAGACCCAGGACAGTCGCGCCGTGCCGGCCCCGAACGCCCGGTGGATCAGCGGCGGACTGACGGCCACGGTGGTCACCGGCAGGCAGGCGACGCAGACACCCGCCAGGTGTCCCTCCGGTGCGCAATCCGACGTGTCACCGCCGAACTCTGGGAAAATCTCCCACGCGCGGGCGCCGCCGGGCGCCACTGCCAGGTGGACTTCCGCTGTTTTCCCAGGCCGACGGGGTGCCGGGCATGGACCGGCCACTCGTTCGCTCATGCGCGTCCGCGCGCCGATGCGGGCGCACGAGGAACTCCCGTTGGGCGAGACGGCGCTGCGGAGCGGGGACGCGGCGGCCCGAGCGGGCCTTGCGGTACGGAGCGAATCAGTGGGGCATGTCGTCCAGGGCGGTGGAGACGCCGGTGATCCGCGGGGGTTCCACCACCATCAGGGTCACGGTGCGCTCCGGCAGGTCGGCCTCGGCGACCGTGCGGAAGCGTCCCGCGGCGTAGCGCTCATGGGCGGGGGCGTCGTCGACGTCCGGGGCCGCCATGACGCGGCGGCAGCGCGGGTCCGCGGCGAACAGGGCCTCGGTGAGCGCGTCGAGGAGGGAGGCCGCGGCCGGGGAGGGCCGGGGGGAGAGGGGAACGAGGGCGAGGAGCAGGTCGTGGGCGCCCACCGGGTAGCAGCCGCGCAGCGGGTGGGTCAGCACGCGTCGGATCTCCACCCGGAAGGCGGGCGTGCCGCCGTCGCGCAGGGCCGTGTACGCGCGGGCGACGCCCGTGGGGGTGAGGCGGGCGGGGCCGGCCTCCGGGGGCGTGGGCGGTGCGGGCGCCAGGGTCCATGTGCCGACGGTGCCGGGGAGAGCGGGAACCGGCTGCGGGCCGTGGCTCGGGGCGTGGGGGGACATCGGCGGCCTTTCGTGGCAGGGGCCGGGAAGAGCAGGAAGAACAGGAAGAGCAGGAAGAACAGACGACGGGAAGAACAGGAAGAACAGAGGGACAAGGGACAGAGGAACAGGAGGGGCAGGGAGATCCGGGAGAGCAGGGCGGCCGGAGGGGTGGCGGGGCCGACGATTCGGAGGGAGCGCAGGCGAGCCACAAGAGCGCAGGCGAGCCACAAGGGGGAGGCGGCGGACGCGGGGGCAGGTCGGGGTGGCCGCCGTCGTTCCGTGTCCGCCGCGGGGGTCAGTCCGTGGCGGACGTCGTCCGGCGGACGACGATGTCGCGGACCCGGCCCTTCAGCAGCTTGCCGCCCGCGTTGCGGGGGAGTTCGGGGGCGACCACCAGGCGGGTGGGCAGCTTGTACCGGGCGAGCTGACGGCTCGCGAAGTCGCGCACCTCCTCCAGCGACGGCTCGACGCCCGCCTCGCAGACCAGGACCGCGACGACGGTCTCTCCCCACTTGGGGTCGGGGACCCCCACGACGGCGACTTCGAGCGCTCCGGGGAAGGAGCTCAGCACCCGCTCGACCTCGGCGGGATAGATGTTCTCCCCGCCGCTGATGATCATGTCCTTGAGGCGGTCGACGATGAAGTAGTGGCCGTCCTCGTCCCGGTAGCCGATGTCGCCGCTGTGGAACCAGCCCGCGTCGTCGAACGCCTCCCGGGTGGCGTCCTGGTTGTTCCAGTAGCCGCTGACGACGTTGGGGCCGCGCACGCAGATCTCGCCGCGCACCTCGGGTTCCTCGATGACGCCGCCCCGCCCCGGGGCCATCAGGCACACCTCCGTGTACGGCATGGGGAGCCCGGCCGAACCGGTCTTCGTCAGCGTGAGCGCCGCCGGGAGATAGGTGGCGAACGGGGCGGTCTCGGTGAGGCCCCACGCCTGCTGGAGGAGGACCCCGTGGGTGTGCGCGTAGTCCTCGATGAGCCGCGGCGGGACGGCCGCGCCCGCCACGATGACCGCCCGCAGCGCGGAGAGCTCCGCCTCGGCGAACCCCGGCACCCGGGCGAGCGCCGCGAACATGGCCGGCACGGCGAAGATGCTGGTCACCCGGTGCTCCACCAGGTCGGTCAGACACTGCTCGGGGTCGAAGGAGCGGCGCACGACGACCGTGCCGCCCCGGGTGAGGGTGCGCAACGTGAGGGCGTTCAGCCCGCCGATGTGGAACAGCGGGGCGACGGCCAGGTTCACGTCGTCGGGGCGGGTGTCGACCATGGAGTCCACGTTGACCGCGTTCCACCACAGATTGCCGTGCGTGAGCATGACGCCCTTGGGGCGGCCGGTCGTTCCCGACGTGTACATCAGGGCGGCCAGGTCGTCGTCGCACACCGGCACGGCGGCCGCCCGTCCCGCGTCGGACGACAGCAGTTCGGACAGCAGCGTCCACACGGCGGGCGGGGCGGGGGCGGCCGGGCACGAGGGGTCCGTGTCGACGAGTACCGGCCGGCGGACCGGGATCTCGGCGAGGATCGACTCGGCCAGCGCGCGGTGGTTCTCCTCGACGATCAGCGTATGGGCGCCGGAGTCGGCGAGGATGTGCCGCACCTCGTCGGCCGCCAGGCGGTGGTTGACCGGCACGAACACCGCGCCGAGGTGGGTGGCCGCCAGCAGCGCCTCGAACAGGGTGGCGCTGTTCAGCCCCAGATACGCCACCCGGTCGCCGCGGCGCAGCCCCCGCGCAGCGAGGCCCGCGGCCAGTCGGCTGACGGTGGTGGCGAGGGTGCCCGCGGTGATGGTCCGGCCCTCGTAGACGAGGGCGGTGGCGGCTGCGTCGTACCGGGCTCTACGCTGCACGGCGGCGGCGGGGCTGATGTCGACCATGACCCGAACGGCTCCTTCGGTGGCTGTCGGCAGGTGGGCGTGAAAGGGGGCGTTGAAGAGGGCGGGGGGCGAGCGAGGAGGGGGTGGCTCCCGGGGGTGTGCGGGGTCGGTTCGGCCGTTGCCGGCTCAGAGGTCGCCGCCGCCTGCCGCGCTGCGGAATCCGCGTACGGCGATGCCGCCGTCGACGGGGACCACGGCGCCGGTGATGTTGCCGCTGTCGCGGCGGGAGGCCAGCAGGACGTACGTCCCGGTGAAGTCCTCCGGCTCCACGCTCGCCTCGTACAGCGGCACGTGGGGGCGGGCGCCGGCGGCCTCGGCGCGGGCGAACGAGTCCTCGATCCTGCGCTCCGAGAGCCCGAGGCTCTCCGGGCCGCGCAACTGGGTGCGCATGCCGCCGCAGGCGACGCCGTTGACCCGGACCTTGGGGGCGAGTTCGTAGGCGAACTCGCGCACCAGGCCGAGGCAGGCGTGCTTGCTCGCGGTGTAGACCGGGCCGCCGCCGTTGGTGTGGAAGGAGGAGTTGGAGAGCGTCATGATGATGCTGCCTCGGGTCTCGACCAGCTCTCGCCAGGCCGCCTCCACGGCGAGAAGATAGCCCTTGACGTTGACGGCGAAGATCTCGTCGAACGCCTCGGCCAGCTCCGCGCCCGAGAGCCGGGTGAGGCTGCGGTGGTAGTCCCAGATCCCGGCGTTGGGCACCAGGACGTCCAGTCTGCCGAACCGTTCGACGGTCCCCGCGACCGCTTCGTGCAGATCCTGCGTCGAGCGTACGTCACCGCGGACCGGCAGCACCCGGTCCCCGTGCTCGCCCGCGGCCTCGACCAGCGCCGCGAGCTGGGCGGCGTCCCGGTCCAGGACGGCGACCGACGCGCCCTCGGCGAGGTAGCGCAGCGTGATCGCCCGGCCCAGGCCGCTCGCGCCGCCCGTGATCAGGGCGACGTCACCGGCGAGCCAGCCCGCCGCCGGGGCGGCCGGGGTGTTCGGTACGGGCTCGGCCATGGCTCAGCGCTCCTGGAGGAAGTCGGTGACGAGACGCTCGAACTCGGCCTGCCGTTCCAGCTGCACCCAGTGGCCGCAGCCGCCGAAGACGTGCAGTTGGACGTCCCGGATCTGCTTGAGCATGAGCTGGGCGCCGTCCAGGGTGATGGTCCGGTCGTCGCGGCCCCACAGCAGCAGCGTCGGGGCCTTGATCCGGTGCACGTCGCGCCAGAGCGGGTCCATGCCGTGCCGCTTGGCGAACGCCGCGTTGTACCGGTGGTAGAACTCGATGTGGCCGGGGTCCAGGGAGGCCTCGTAACGGGCCTGGACGGTGTCCTCCCAGCGCTTGGGCTCGGCCGTCATGACGCGGACGAAGTCCCGCATCTTCTTCACCGTCGGGCCTTCGCCGTTGTAGTACCGGAACATCGCCTTCTGCCCCTCGGTGGGGGTGGGACCGAAGGGCAGCCAGCCGCCGCCGGGGGCCATCAGCACCAGCTTCTCGACGCGCTCGGGGGCGGCGAGGGCGATGGCGAGGGCGGCCGCGCCGCCGAGGCTGTTGCCCAGCAGGTGGAAGCGCTCGACGCCGAGTCCGTCCAGCGCCTGCAGCACGGCGTCGACGGTGATCTCGGTGATGGAACGGGCGTCGAGGTCCTCCTCGGTCGGGCGGTAGCTGCCGCCGAAGCCCGGCTGGTCGGGCAGGACGACCCGGAAGCGCGGGGCGAGCGCGGCGAGGTTGTGCCGGTAGTTGGCCAGGCCGTCGGCGCCGGGTCCGCCGCCGTGCAGCATCACGAGCACCGGGCCTTCGCCCGCCTCGCTGACCGAGACCGGTCCCAGCGAGGTGTGAACGGTGTGGGTGACGATCTCCGGCTGTGCGGCGGCGTCGTCGCGGGCAGAGGCCACGGGTAACTCCAGGTGGTGCGGGGGACGTCGGGGATGCGGGGCGGGCCGGCGGGCCCGCCGGGGCGGGCGCCGGGGGTCAGAGGAAGGTGCTGATGTTCTTGGCGAGCAGCACGTTCTGGTCGAGCAGGATGTGCCGGCGGGCCACCCGCAGGGAGCCGTCGGCGGCCCGGCGCAGCAGGTCGGTGCGCCCGCCCGCGTACAGGTCGACCTCGCGCTCCAGGCGGTTGCGGTAGACCAGGAAGGCGGACTCGGCGACGTAGGCGCCGTCCTCGTCGGCGGGACGCACGGCCACGTTGGTGATCAGGTGCCGGGTGCGCGACGGCGGGTCCTCGGACCAGGCCATGCCGGAGTCGAACCGCCGGATGCGCCAGGCGAGGCTGTCCTTCGTCTCGTCGAAGATCGCCACCTCGCCGGGGGAGCCGTCGGCGAGCGACTGCTGGCGGCGCAGCCGGTTGGTGCGTACGGGCGCCCAGTAGTGCAGGTCGTCCGCGAGCAGCTCCAGCCAGTCGGCGTACCGGTGCTGGTCGAGGAGTTGGGCTTCGAGGGTGTAGAAGCGCTGGACCTCGAAGTGGAGCAGCAGATCGTCCGGGGCCGGCCCGCCCGCGGGGGCGGCGGACTCCGTGGTGTGGATGCTCATGGATCCTCCTTGCGTGCCGCGCTGTGTCGGCCATTCCATTGCACGGCGGCGGGTGCGGGGAGCGGGTGTGCCGCTGGGCGGCACACGCCATGAGGAGGCCGGGGGAGAGGGGCGGAGGGGCGTGGGCGGGGCCGGTTCAGCCGCGCAGCAGGGCACGCGGCTCGGTGGCCGGGTCGGCGAGCCGTTCCGCGGATACGGGCACGGCGCGGTCGATCAGCCGCTGGGCGGCCTTGATGTCCTTGGGCCGGTCGATCGCGGCGGCGGCGACCAGCACCGGGCCGCGCAGCCCGAACACCGTGAAGGCGCCGGAGGCGACATCGCCCCGGACGACGGTCTCCTCGGCGTCGGCCATCGAACCGACGCCCTCCAGCCGGCTGCCGTACCGGTCGGACCAGAACCACGAGGCGCCCCGGGCGGGCGGGGCCGCGCCGAGCAGTCCGGCGGCGGCGGCCGGGCCGTCGTTCCGGGCGGCGTCCCAGTGCTCGTGCCGCACCGGGTCGTCGCCGCGGCGGGCGACGTCCCCGACCGCGTACACCCGCGGGTGCGAGGTGCGCTGCGTCGCGTCGACGACGACGCCGTTGTCGACGGCGAGCCCCGCCGCCTCGGCCAGCGCGGTCGCCGGGCGGATGCCGATGCCGACGACCACGGTGTCCGCGGTGACCGGCTCGGGGCGTCCGGTCACGGTGACGGTGACCTCGTCGGCGCCGGGCGCGCGGTCGACGCGCGCCACGCCGCCGGTGACGACGTCGACGCCCTCGGCGCGGTGCCGGGCGTGCAGCGCCCCGGCGATCTCCGGGCCGACGACGGAGGCCAGGGGCACCGGCACCGGGTCGATCAGGGTGACCGCGCAGCCCAGCGCGGTGGCGACCGCCGCGGTCTCGGCGCCGATGAGCCCGGCCCCGACGACGGCGATCCGGGCGCCGGGGACGAGCCGGGCCCGCAGCCGCTCCGCGTCGGCCCAGGTGCGCAGGGTGTGCACGGCCGGGTCGTCGGCGCCGGGCACCGGGAGGGTGCGGACGGTGCCGCCGGTGGCCAGCACGATGCGGTCGGCGGTCAGTTCGGCGCCGTCGGCCAGCTCCAGCACGCCCTCGTCGGGGCGCAGGGCGGCGACGGCGGCGCCGGACCGGAGGACGACGCGCCGCTTCTCGTACCACTCGGCGGGCCGCAGGGCGATGTGCTCCCGCGCGGTGGCGGCGCCGTTCAGGACGTCCTTGCTCAGCGGCGGGCGGTCGTAGGGCAGCCCCTCCTCGTCGCTCAGCAGGACGATCTCGCCGTCGAAGCCGCCGTCGCGCAGGGCGTCGCAGGTCGAGAGGGCGGAGATCCCGGCGCCGACGATGGCGATCCTGGTCATGACGTCGGCTCCTGCCCGGGGTGCAGCCAGATCTCGCCGTCGACGACCTCGACCCGGTGGGTCCGGGCGGCGAGGGTGGCGGGCATGCACTGCGGCTCGCCGGACCTGAGGCAGAAGCGGGCGCTGTGCAGGGGGCACTCGACCTCGCCGTTCTCGATCCAGCCGTCGGCGAGGGACGCCTGGCCGTGGGAACAGGTGTCGTCGAGGGCGTAGTACGCCCCGTCGTCGTGGAAGACGGAGATGGCGTCGTGGTGCCCGGTCTGCTCGGCGGGCACCCGGAGGGCCTCGCCCTCCTCGATGCCGCCGGCGGCGGCGACGCGCACGGAGGTGAGCGCGGTGTCGGTGGATTCGGCGGAGGTCATCGTTCGTCAGCTGCCTTCTCGTGCCAGGCCGGGGTGTTCATCAGGTCGCGCCAGCGGGTGTAGAAGCCGCGCGCGGCCCCGTCGGAGTACAGGTGTCCCGTGGTGCCGGGGTGGACGCCGTCCTCGGCGCCCATGCCGATGCCCATCTGGTAGTTGAGGGTCATGCCGCCGGCCATGAAGCCGTGCGCGGTGGCCTGGCACTCGCTCCAGTTCTCGCCGTCGTCCTGCTCGAAGATGCCGGTCGGCCCGAAGGTGCGCAGGTTGTACAGGCGCTGGGCGTCCTTGACCTCGTCGGGCATCGACTTGTCGACGAGGGTCCAGGCCCAGACCTCCATCTTGTCCGGCCCCTTCGGGTGCCAGACCCGGATGCTGCCGTTGACCGGCAGATACGAGAAGTTGGGGAAGACGTTGGCGTGCCCGGTCGTCATCGGACCCTCGACCCGGCCGTCGCCCAGCCGTTCGCGCAGCCGGTCGTAGTCGTAGTACTGGTGCACCACCCGGTCGTCGAAACGGCTCTTGGGGTGCGTCGGGAAGCCGGCGCCGTGCCCGTTCGGGTCGGTGTACTGGCGTCCCGGGGTCTGCGCGATCCCGGCCTTGGGGCCCTTGCCGCTGGGCGACATGACCATCAGCGCGGAGGCGTGCGAGATGTTCACGTGGTACCAGTCGGAGGAGAACTGCTCGGCGGCGAGCTTCCAGTTGCCCTCCAGCACCCACTTGTGGACGCCGCCGATGACCTCCGTGCCCTCCGGGTCGCGGTCCAGCATGGCGTCCATGTACCAGGTCATCCCGCCCAGCGCCTCGGTCAGCGCGGGGGCGTCCGGGTTCCAGGTCGCGAAGATCAGCCCCCGGTACGTGTCCAGTTGGGCCACCTCGGTCAGGCCCCAGCGGCTCTGGTCGAAGCCCTCCGGATAGCCCTCGCGGTTGGGGACGTTGATCAGTGCGCCGGAGGTGTCGTACGCCCAGCCGTGGTAGCTGCACGTGAACGCCTTCGTCGCGCCCGCGTCCGCCCGGCAGACCCGCATGCCGCGGTGGCGGCAGGCGTTGAGGAAGGCGCGGATCCGCCGCTCCTTGTCCATGGTCACGATGACCGGGTCCTCACCCATGTACGTGGTGAAGAAGTCGCCCGGCCTGCGGAACTGCGAGGTGTGGGCGAGGAAGAGCCAGCTCGGCGCGAAGACGCGGCGCAGTTCCTGCTGGTAGAGGGCGGTGTCGCCGAAGATGGTGCGGTCGACGAGACCGTTGTCGAGGTCGAAGTACCCGGAGACGTCGACCGCGGGGGCGGGGGTGCGGCGGAGGTCGCTCATGCCTTCGCTCCTTCCTGTCCGGCGGGGGCGGCGGGGCGCGCCGTGCGGTGGTGCCCCCACAGGCTGGTGCCGTCGACCCGGGTCGCGGTCCACGGGTCGTCGACGGTGATGGCGCCGTACCCGTACTCGACCTCGAAGCCGGACGGGGTGACGGCGTAGAAGGACAGCATCCGGTCGTTGCTGTGCCGCCCGATCGTCAGGGCCAGCGGCGCCGCGCCGGCCAGGCAGCGGTCGTAGGCGTACCCGACGGTGTCGAGCGTGTCGGTCTCCAGCATGAAGTGGAACAGCTCGCCCGGCTCCACGTCCTTGCGCGGCTTGCGCTCCGGCTCGACGACGAGCCCGGCGAACGCCAGCGAGTGGTGGCGGGGGTTGGTGTGCAGGAACGCGATCCGCTTGCGGCCGAGGTCGCAGAAGTCGGAGAGCCGGAAGCCGAGAAGCTCGGTGTAGAACCGCAGCGTCGCCGCGTAGTCCTCGACGGAGAACACCACGTGCCCCAGGCCCTGTTCGCCCGTGACGAAGCGGGCGCCGGTCGGCGAGACGAACGGGGTGGTCGCGGTGCGGGCGCCGTAGAAGATCTCCACGCGCACGCCGTTGGGGTCATCGAGGTGGAAGAGCCCCAGGACGTCCCGCTCGCGGAGCAGCTCCTCGTCCGCGTGACGGACCTCGACGCCGGCCTCGGCCAGCTCGGCGGCCGCCGCGGCGAGTTCGGCGGGCCCCGGAACCTCCCAGCCGACGTAGCCGAACTCCTCGGCGTCGGCCTCGTGCAGGGCGATCCGCCAGGCGCGGTCGTCGGCGCGCAGCCGCAGCCCGTCCTCGGTGGTCCGCGCCGACAGTCCGAGCACGTCCTCGGCGAAGGCGCGCCACTCGTCGAGGCGCCGGGTCCGGAGTCCGAAGTATCCCAGTCCGCTGAGTTGCATGACGGGCCGTCCCTTCAGGTCTGTTCAAGGAGTACGGGCGAGGGGAGAGGGGGCCGGACGGCTCGGCGGTCCGTTCGGGCATGCCACAGCAGACCTCCTCGGGACCGGTCGTGCCACGGGCTGTGCCGCCCTGTGGAACACCCGCCCCGCGTTCCGCCGCACGCCCCTGGCCTGCGCGATCGCGGGCACGGGGGTCGGCCCCGGTGTGCCGCGTCATGGAACGGCCGCTTGTCCCGGAGGGCCGCGGCCACGGACCGTGGCCGCCGTGCGCCGTCGCACACGCCCGTGACCCCCTCACGCCCGGAGGACCGATGCTCGCCGCCGTCGCCGTACGCCAGGACCCCGCCGACCCGCTGAGCGGGCTCGAACTGCGCGAGGTGCCCGCGCCGACGGCCCCGCCCGGCTGGACCGTGGTCAAGGTCGTCGCCGCGGCGCTGAACCACCACGACATCTGGACGCTGCGCGGCGTCGGCCACCCCGCCGACCGGCTGCCGATGGTGCTGGGCTGCGACGCCGCCGGGTACGACGAGGACGGCAACGAGGTCGTGATCCACCCGGTGATCGGCGATCCGCAGGCGGGCGGCGGCGACGAGACCCTCGACCCCGGACGGGCGCTGCTGTCCGAGCGGCACGACGGGGCGTTCGCCGAGCTGCTGTGCGTGCCGCGCCGCAACCTCGTCCCCAAGCCGGCGTCGCTGTCCTTCGCCGAGGCCGCGTGCCTGCCGGTCGCCTGGCTGACGGCGTACCGGATGCTGTTCACTCAGGCCCGGATCCGGCCGGGCGACCGCGTGCTGGTCCAGGGCGCGGGCGGCGGGGTGGCCTCGGCGGCCATCGCCCTGGCCCGCGCCGCCGGGGCCCGGGTGTACGCGACCAGCCGGTCGGCGGACAAGCGCGCGGCGGCCCTGGAGATGGGGGCGCACGTGGTCGTGGCGACGGGGGAACGGCTCCCGGAGAAGGCGGACGTGGTCGTGGAGACCGTTGGGGAGGCGACCTGGGCGCATTCGCTGCGGTCGCTGCGCCCGGGCGGCACGGTGGTGGTCGCCGGGGCGACCAGCGGGGCCAACCCGCCGGCCGACCTGAACCGGATCTTCTACCTCCAGCAGCGGGTGCTGGGCTCCACGGGAGGCACGCGGCAGGAGTTCGTCGCGCTGCTGCGGTTCATGGAGAGCGCCGGGATACGGCCCCGGATCGACCGGGAGATCCCGCTGTCCGGCATCCACGACGGTTTCCGGGCCATGATCGACGGCGAGGTCACCGGGAAGGTGATCGTCAGGCCGTGACGCCCGTGTCCCGGGCCCGGCGCCCGGGACACGTCGGCGGACCGTGACGCACGCGTCCGGGCCCGGCGCGGCCGCCCGGAGCCCGGGACCGCTGAGCGCGGTGCCCCGTACGGAACGACCGGGCCGTATGCCCGACTGTGACGTACAGGGCACCGCGATTTCGTTTTTGCCCGCGCTTGACTGTTCACACACGCCGAACTGTTCTCTACAGTGGACGCATGTCCACTGAAGTGGTCGCCCAGGAATGCGCGGAGGCGAACATGCTCGACCGTACCCCGACCACCGATGTCGCCGGCGCCGCCGACCCGACGGGTCCGGACACCTCTCGTGAGCAGCAGACCGCCGTGGACAAGGCACTCACCCTGCTGATGTCGCTGGCGGAGGAGGACCGCGAGGTCGGCGTCAGCGAGCTGGCCCGCCGGACCCGGCTGACCAAGTCGACCGCGTTCCGGCTGCTCGGCATCCTCCAGCGCAACGACGTGGTCGAGCGGGTGGGCAGCAGCTACCGGCTGGGACCCCAGCTCTTCGACATCGGCCGCCGGGTCTACGGCCCGACCCCGCTGATGCTCCAGGAGCGGCTGCTGCCCTTCCTCACCGAGCTGTACGTCCTCACCCACGAGACCGTGCATCTGGCCGTGCTGCACCGCACCGACGTCATGTACGTCAACAAGCTGCACGGCCACCGCCGCGCCCGTACGCCCACCCGGATCGGCTCGCGGCTGCCCGCTTCCTGCACCGCCGTCGGCAAGGCGCTGCTCGCCTTCGACCACGACGCGGCCGAGCAGGCGATCGCCGACGGGCTGCCCGCGCCGATGGAGAACTCGGTGACCGACCCCGAGGACTTCCGGGCCGAACTGGCCCGGATCCGCCGCGAGGGGATCGCCTACGACCGGGAGGAGATCCTGCCCGGCGTCTCCTGTGTGGCCGTCCCCGTCATGGGGGCCGGCGGACGCCCCGTCGCCGCCGTCTCCGTCTCCGGCGTGGCGGGACGCTTCGAACCCGCACGCGTCGCGCCCGAACTGCGCCGGGTCGCGTTCGAGGCCGCCCGGGAACTCGGAGCCGCGGCCCGCCCGCGGGCCCGCAGGCACGCCGGGACGACGAGCCGGGAGACGGCCGCCGCCTGAGCCCGGTCCGGGGCGGGCCGCGCCCGTCCGAGGCGGCGGCTCAGGAGGAGGGCGGGCCGTTCCTCACGGCCCCGTGCCCGGTGCCCCGGCCGCCGGTGCCCGGCTGGACGCGCGGCACACTGACCACGATGTGCACCACGCTCTCGCCCCCGAGCGCGGCGTACAGATGCGGACGGTCGCCGGGGAACCGGACGAAGTCGCCCGCGCCCAGCTCCACCGGCCCGTCCTCGGGGCCGACCCTGACCCGCCCGCTGATCACGTACAGATGCTCCAGCGTGCCCACGGGATGCGGCTGGGACCGGCCTTCGCCGCGGATGCGCAGAATGTAGTTCTCGATGACACCCGAGCCGTAGACATGGTCCAGGCTGCGGCTCTCGTACCCCTCGTGCCGCTGCCAGACGGCCTCGTCCCCGGGGCGCACCGTCATGACCTGCTCGCGCTCCGCGACCAGCCGCGTCACCGGCACGCCGAGCGCCAGCGCCACCGCGAACAGCGTCTCCACGGTGGGATTGCCGGTGCCCTGCTCGACCTTGGACAGATTCTGCTTCGACAGGCCGGCCTGACGGGCGAGCTCGGCCAGCGACAGCCCGCGCTGCTCCCTGAGGATGCGAAGGTTCCGCGCGACCACGTCGTTTCCTGTTGACACCGCACCACCATAGGGCACCTGAACTGCCTGTTCCGGGGCCGCCGGCAGGGCGGCCGCGCCCGGCCGGCGAAGGCCCGTCCCCTGGAAAGCGCCCTCAGACCTCGCCGCGGGCCATGGCCAGGAGCCGGTCGAAGACCGCCGGGTCGACGCGGACGCCGTCGTGGGCGTGGGCGTCGGTGATCCAGGGGCGAAGGCCGCGCACCAGACCGGCGGTGCGCAGGGACTGCTCCCGGTCGACGAACATGTCGTCGTGGTAGACGGCGGCGACGACCGGAACCGTGTTGGACGCGAGGCGGTCCAGGTCGTACAGCGGCGGCCAGTCGGTGCGCCGGGCCAGTTCGTCCGCGGCGCCCCGGAGCGGGACCAGGGCGGGGTCCTCCTCGAACTGCCACGGGTAGATCATCTCGCCGGTGAAGCGGAGCGGGCCCGGCGTCCCGGCGTCGAACTCCGGGAACTCCGCCCGCACCCGGTGCGCCGACCAGGCGGTGGCCCGGCCGCCCTGCGCGTAGATCGGCTCGTGCAGCACGGCGTACAGCGGGCGGGGCGCGAAGGAGAGGACGGCGTCCAGGCCGCGCAGGAACGGGTCGGAGAGCCTGGGCCCGCGCGGGCCGTCGACGAAGGCACTCTCCAGCAGGTAGTGCAGACTGTCGAAGCCGGACGTGGTGCCGAAGGTGATGCCCATGGTCTGGAAGCGGCGCACCGAGAGGCGTTCGCCGGACGGCATGCGCACATCGTGCTCCCGCAGATGGGCGGCGACGGCGTCGGCGAGGCGCTGGTCGCCGGGGTAGCGGCCGAAGTACCGCGCGTTGTGCGCCCGCACCCGGCGGTAGGCGGCGCGGTAGACGTCGTCGGCGTGGCCGGTGAGGGTGGGCAGGCCGCCGGTGACGAAGACCTGGTCGAGGCCCTCGGGGGCGTGGCTGAGGTAGGTCAGCGCGCAGAACCCGCCGAAGCTCTGGCCGAGCACGCTCCACGGGCGGTCGCCCTGGAGCGCCCGGCGCAGCAGTTCGGCGTCGCGCACGATGGAGTCGGCCCGGAAGTGCGTCAGATGGCCGGCGGCGTCCTCGTGCCCGTCGAGCGTGGTGCGGTCGGCGGGGGCGGACCGCCCGGTGCCGCGCTGGTCGAGGAGCACGACCCGGTACGCCTTCAGTGCCCGGCGCAGCCAGGCGGGGGCGGCGTCGGGGCGGGCCGCCCGGCCGCCCGGACCGCCCTGCAGCCACAGCAGGCGCGGCAGGTCCCGGTGCTCCTGCCCGGCGGCGACGACCTCCCGGGCGAACACGGAGATCCGCGGGCCGTCGGGGCGGGCGTGGTCGAGGGGGACGTCGAGGGTGTGGTCGGTGCAGACCAGGCCGCTGTGGCGGTACGTGGTTCCGGTGGTGGTCATGACTTCACTCCGTGGCAGTGCGGTGCGAGGGCGGTCGTCGTGGTGCGGCGCGGGCGCCCGAGCGGAAGGCGGTGCTCGGCGCCCGGTGCGACGGTACGCGGGTCGGGCGGGACCCCGGCGCGGATGGCCGGGGCCCCGCCCGCGGTGGGCCGGGACCCCGGTGGGCTCAGTAGCCCTCGACGCCCAGTTCCCGGCAGATCTCGACGAGTTCGGGGTGCACGTACACGCCGTCCTTCTCGACGCATTCGCCGTCCAGGTGGATCGACGGGCCGACTATCGAGCCGTCGGTGTGCGCCGCGGCCACCCACGGCTCGCCGCCGATCCAGGCCCCCTTGGTCCCGATGCCGAGCTCGACGCAGCCGAAGACCCGCTCGTCCTCGACGATCCGCCCGGTCGGCGCGGGCACGCCCGGGTTGAAGCCCAGCGACCAGTGGGCGACGCGGTACATGTTCGGGTCGTTCCAGGAGGCCATCCAGTTGCGGAAGACGTCCGCGTCCCGGCCGCCCTCGATGTCGGTGACGACGCCCTTCTCCACGGTCAGGCGGACCGGGGAGCGCAGCAGGCCCAGCTGGTCCGGCGGCCACAGGGCCCCGTCGAAGACGAGTACGCCGTCCTGGGTCTCCTCCAGCGGATTCCAGGAGATCTGCCCGGAGAGCATCACGGTCTCGCCGGGCTTCTCGGCGGGCTTGCCCCGGAGGTTGATGGGCCGGTCCCCGTTGCGGCCGACCAGGTCGGTTCCGTTCGGGGAGGTGATGCGCACCTCGTCGGCGGCCTCCAGCAGGCGCACCAGCGCCTTGCCGAGCTTCATCACGCCCTGGAAGTCCGGGCGGCCCACGGTGGCGACCAGCATGTGGACGTCCATCGCGGTGAGGTTGGTGTAGCGGCAGCCGTTCGCCATGGCGGCGCGGAAGGCGTCGGAGTGCATCAGGTACGAGACGGCGAACTCGATCCACACGTCCGCGTGGGCGATGGCGCCGGCGACCGGGCGGGGCGGCTCCATGGAGGAGCTGGGCAGGGTCTCGGACCAGACGATCACCGGGTGGGCGCCCGCGGCGGCGACGGCCTGGGCGGTGGCCTCGACGACCCGGCGGTCGCTGCTGGTGTCACCGGTCAGCACGACGTGCTCGCCCGGCTTGACCAGCATGACCTCCTCGACCAGCTTGCGTGCGGCCAGCGCGAGTTCGAACCCGAGGTACTCGGGGCGGGGTTCGAGGCGGCTGAACATCTCCATGGGATCTCCTTGTGCGAGGGTGCGGTGGGGCTGGGGAGCGGCGGGCGGCGGCGGGGGCCGGGCGATGTACGGCACGGCGGTCACCCGGCTTCGGGGTACGGCATGGCGGTCAACGGCTTCGACGCGGGGCACGGCGGTCACCGGCTTCGACGCGGGGCACGGCGGTCACCCGGCCTTGACGATCTGCGCGGTGTCGCCCAGCGAGCTGCCCGCGATGAGTCCGGCGCCGACCAGGTTCAGCTCCTCGTCCGCCCGCTCGCCGCGCCACCTGCGGTACAGGACGCGGACCAGCAGGGCGCCGACGACGAACCAGCAGGCGGTCGGGGTCGCCACCAGCAGACCGGTGGCGAGCATCACGCCCATCTGCCGCTTGGTCCCGCCCAGCAGCTGGACCAGCGCGCCGGGGATCGCCCACAGCAGCAGATGACCGAGGACGCCGGGGGCGTTCAGGCCCTCCTTGACGGTGTCGGCGTAGATCCGGGCGACCGGCGGGATCAGGCCCTGGCGGAAGTACGACTGCCACAGCACGGCGACGACCACCAGCGCGCAACCGAAGCCGATCAGCGCGGCCCGGAACTGCTCGCGCCGTCCGGCCCGCTCGTACGGGTCCCACGGGCGGTGGTCCTTGCGCAGCAGCCACCCCGCCTTGAGGTCGTACCCCATGTCCGCGAAGGCCGGGCCGGTCGCGGAGACGTAGCCGACCAGCATCGCGAGCGGCACCGAGGGCATGCCCATGAGCAGACCGGCGATCAGGAAGATCAGGGTGACGGCGAAGGAGGGGAACCAGCCGGACTGCATCGCCGCGAGGCCCACGATCAGTTCGTGGACGATCGCCGCGAACGCCGCGAACAGCACCCATCCCACGATGCCGAGCGGACTCATGTCGCTCAGCAGCCCGCCGAGCACGGCCATCACGACGGCCCCGGCGGCGAAGAGCAGATAGCCGCGCACCAGCGTGCGGCGCAGGGTGGCCTCGTCGACGGTGAAACGAGCGGCGGGGGAGTCCGCGGACGCGGCGGCCGGCGCCGGTGCGGGCGCGGCGTCGCCGGCGGCGGAGCGGCCCGGGCGGTGACGCAGCAGCAGATGGATCGCCTGGCCCAGCGCCACCACTCCGGCGCCGACCATGACGCCGTGCGGGATGAAGTCGGCCTTCAGATCGATGTCGAGGATGCCGGGCGCGTACTGGGCGACGCCCAGGCCGACGCCGAACATCAGCAGCGCCCACACATTGCCCAGGAAGGCGACCCCGGCCGCGGACAGGGGCAGGCTGAAGAGGGCGCCGCACAGGCCGACGACCGTGCCGGCGCCCAGCACCAGGGCCCGCCTGCCGCCCTTGTCGCCCGCCTTGATGGTCTCGGCGGCGGCCGCACCGGGAGGCCAGGCCGCCTCGGCGGGCAGCAGCCGGGAGCCGAAGGAGCGGTACAGCACCCATGCGTCGATCAGCAGACCGGCGAACGACCCGGCCAGCATCGGCCACACCAGGTCGCGGCGGCCGAAGACATACGGAACGGCGATCGAGGTCAGCAGCACGTTGGCGGAGGCGAACGTGGCGGCGGAGATGGCGCTCTGGGCCAGGTTCTGCCGGTGCACGGAACGCATCCGGCCCAGCCCGGCGAGGGGAATGCGGCCGATGAGCATCGCGATGAGCGCGCCGACCACGGCGGTGTTGGCGGAGATGCCGAGCTTCGCGACGAGATCCGCGCCGATCACCGCGCCCACCACGGACAGGGCGGCGAGCAGCACGAACGTCAGGGGTTCGCGCACCTTGGGGTGAACGCGGTCGGTGTCCTGCGCGCCGACGCGCGGCGGAGTTCCCCCGGCTGCGGAATCGGTGGCGGAGGGGGAGTGAGGTGACACGTGACACCCCTTTCGGCAAGGGAGAGTTCGGGGAGGGGAACGGGGAGGGGAAGGGGAGGGCGAGGGAGAGCGGAGGAGAAGCGGGAGCGCGGGCGAGCGGTGTGAGTGTGGGGTGTGCGTTTGTGTGGGGAGTGGTGCGAGGACGGCGGTGAGGGCCCGGATGGGGTGGACCGGGCCGCGTGGCGTCCTGGTACGGCCCAGCGGGGATCACGGGTGGGATCGCGGGCGCGGGTGGGGCGTCGGGGGCGGGTCAGCCGCCGAAGGCGGCGCCGGCCTCGTCGGCCGCCTCCCTGACCAGGGCGGTGAGCTGGTCGACGGCGCGGGACACACGGTGCGCCGGGCCGATGACCGTCAGCGAGGCCGCGACGGCGCCCGCCTGGAAGACCGGGGCGGCGACGGCCGTGACGGCCTCGTCGTACTCCCCGTGGCTGACGCTGACGCCGTCCCGCCGGACCTCGGCGTAGCGGCGCAGCAGGGCGTCGAAGTCGGTGATGGTGTGCTCGTTGAAGCGTTGCAACGGGCTGGCGCCGAACAGCCGGCGCAGCTCGGGTTCCGGGTAGTGGGCGAAGACCGCGTGGCCGGAGGCTCCCGCGTGGCCGGGCATCAGGGCGCCGACGATGGCGGTGTAGCGGACCGGTCCGGTGCCGTCCACGGCGGCGGCGCAGCGGTAGCCGCTGCCGTGCGGGACGTTGAGGACGACGCTCTCGCCGGTCTCGCGCAGCAGCCGCGCGAGCACGGGCCGTACCAGGGAGGGCAGGACGCCGCTGTGCTCGCCGACCCGGGCCAGCCGCGAGACCGAGGGGCCCAGCCGGTAGCGGCGGGTCGTCGCGTCGCACATCAGGAAGCCGCGCGCGGTGAGCGTGGTGAGCAGCCGCTGCGAGACGGCCTTGTCCCAGCCGTGCTCGCGGGCCAGCTCGCTCACGCCCCACTCGGGCCGCCGCTCGGTGAAGGAGAGCAGTACCGTCAACGCCCGGTCGACGCTCTGCAGCACCCCTTTCGGGGACTCCGTCTCACTCATGGAATCCGCTCTCCTCGTCTGTCCTGTCGACGTGATTCCCGCGTCCCTGCCGACGTTCTCCGCCCGCCGGCCGACGCGTCTCCCGGTCGGCGCACGTTCACCGGTCGGTGCGCTCAGCGCAACGCCGTTGCGCTGAGTGGCGAGAACTATGGTCAGCGAGCCCCGGCGAGTCAATACCTCAAGGGAGCCGATTCGGAGAGAAAATCCCCGGCGCGTCCGTGCGGGGAGCAGAGCGCTCGCCGTCGGCGGCAGCACGGTGGCGGGGCGTGACACGGACCTGGCGCACGCTCGCGCCCGCCCGCGGTCAGCGGCCGCAGGCATGGCCCGGACACGGGCCGGGGCGCTCGGGGCCGGCGCGCTCAGAAGCGGAGGAGCGGCGCTGCGGGGTGCGCGGGAGCGGCGGTGCGGGGGTGTTCGGCTCCGGGCGCGTCCGCGCTCAGTCGACCAGGGTTCCCTGGTGGAAGTACATCCGCCAGCCCGCGTCCGTCAGACGCCAGAGGGAGCTGCGCCGGGCTTTCCGGCCCTGGTAGTCGGCGAAGTACGTCAGGTGCACCAGACCGGGGGCGAGGACGGTCCCCGACATCTCGTCGACCCTGACCGGGGACTCCGCGGACACGGTGCCGTCGCTCGTCACCGAGAGGATCGACTCCCGGTCCCATCGCCGCCCGGAGGCCCCGATCTCGGTGAACTCCGGGTCCAGAAGCTCCAGTACGCGGGCGGGGACGGCGCGCACCGCGGGGTCGAGAAGCCGCAACTCCCCGTCGATGGCCGCCTGTACGGCGTGCTCGCGCTCATCCGTCATGAGCGCACCCTACGGCCTGTGGGCCCCGGCCGCCCAGGCCCGATCGCACCTTCCCGGCCGTCCGGTCCGGATCGCCCGGGTCCGGCCGGCGCCGGTCACCGGCGCCGGGCCGACGGGTGGGGTGCGCCCGGCGGCGTCGCCCGCGCGTGGACCCGTTCCGACGTGGCCGTACCCTGCAACAAGGAACAGCGAACGATCACCGTCACCGGACGCAGGAGGCCAGTTGCACACCCCGGACGTTCCCCCGGCCGGCTACTTCGAGCGGACCGGCGAACGGAGCTACCGACCCACCCCGCACGCCGGCGGCGCCTGGCAGGCGGACGAGCAGCACTTCAGTCCGCTCGGCGGTCTTGTCGTCCACGCCATCGACGGCTTCCTGGCCGACCGCGGACGTACGGGCACGGAGCTGCACCTGAGCCGCATCAGCTACGACATCCTCGGCCGCATCGCCGTCGACGACTTCGAGATCCACGTCGAGACGATCCGCCCCGGCCGCACCATCGAACTGGTCGAGGCCACCGTGGTCATCGCCGGTCGCGCCACGGTACGGGCCCGTGCCTGGCTGCTCGCTACGGGCGACACCGCCTCGGTGGCGGGCGGCGACACCGAGACGCTGCCCCATCCCGACGAGGCCGATCCGTGGCCGATGTCCTCGGTCTGGCCCGGCGGGTTCATCGCCTCGCTCGACGCGCGCACCGTCGGCCCGCCGCAGCCCGGCCGGTCCACGGCCTGGGTATCCACCCGTACCCCGCTGGTGGCCGGGGAGACGGCGAGCCCGCTGGCGTCCTATGTGGGGCTCGTCGACACCGCCAACGGCATCGCGGTGCGTCAGCCGCCCGGCAAGTGGATGTTCCCCAACGTCGATCTGACGATCCATCTGCACCGCCTGCCGACGGGCCGTTGGGCCGGGCTGGACACCTCCGTCACCTTCGGCGCCGACGGGGTCGGCCTCACCAGCACGGTCCTGCACGACGTCCACGGCCCCGTCGGGCGGGCCCAGCAGATACTGACCGTGAGGCCGCTGGAGGCCTCCTGACGGACGGCGGCGCGGACCCGCCAGCCCCGCCCGGCCCCCGGAGGGCCGGAACCGGTGTTCTACGGGAGCGGGCCCTCCGGCGGAGAGCCGCCGTGGGGACGGGCCCCCGCCGCGAGCAGTGCGGCGACCGTCTCGGGGTGCGGGCCGCCCAGCGCCCAGTCGAGCGGGGACCGGCCCGTCCCCCGGTCCTCGCGCAGTCCGGGGTCGGCGCCGTACGCGAGGAGTTCGCGCACGGTCTCGACGTGGCCCCAGCACGCGGCCGCGCACAACGGGGTGCCCTCCGTGAGGTGACCGCTCTCCTCGTCGGGCGGCGCCCCCGCCGCGAGCAGAAGGCGAACAATGCCGGCGGCGCCCTCGACGGACGCCGCGTACAAGGGAGTCGTCCCGTCGGCGTCGGCCATGTCGGGGCGGGCCCCCGCGCGCAGCAGGACACGGACCTCGTCCGCGTCGCCGAACGCCGCCGCCACGACGAGCCGCCCCGAGAGCTTCTTCTGCTTCCTGCGGTTCACGGCCGAAAGGCTAGCGGGTGCGGGGAGGGGCGTCGGTCGCTCCGGCCGGGCAGGACCACCGGGGCGGCGGAGACACGGCCCGAACCGGCCGGACGTGCGCGGACGCGACGCGCCGCCGCTGCGCGAGAAACCTGTGGGTTCCCCCGGAGGCAACAGACAAAGGCGAGGAGAACCCGCTCTCCTCGCCACTCTCAACGTATAGCGCACCGGGGGGCTTGCCGCAAGGCCCGGGTCACGGCGCAGAATCGTCGGCCGATGCCGCAACCCGCGGAAATGGAGGCACGACGTGCCTGTGTCGTTGTCGGCGCCGACTCGGAGGTATCGCAGTGGCTGAGCAGTACGTGTTGGATCTCCAGGAGGTCGACGAGAAGCAGGTCTCGGTCGTCGGCGGCAAGGGCGCCCACCTGGGCGGGCTGTCGCGGATCGAAGGCATCCGCGTGCCGGGCGGCTTCTGCGTGACGACGGACGCCTTCCGGCGGATCATGGCGGAAGCGCCGTCGATCGACGCTCGGCTCGATCAGCTGGCGCGCGCGAACCCGGACGACCGGGAGGCGATCCGCACGCTCAGCGCGCGGATTCGCCGGACCATCGAAGAGACCGCCGTCCCGGGCGAGCTCGCGACGGCGATCACCCGCGCGCTCGCCCGGTTCGGCGAGCGGGCCGCCTACGCCGTCCGGTCCAGCGCGACGGCGGAGGACCTGCCCACGGCCTCCTTCGCCGGCCAGCAGGACACGTACCTGAACGTCATGGGGCCGGCGGCGGTCCTCCAGCACATCCGCCGGTGCTGGGCCTCGCTGTTCACCGAGCGGGCCGTGACCTACCGCCGGCGGAACGGCATCGACCACCGTGCGGTCCACATGGCCGTGGTCGTGCAGCAGATGGTCCTTCCCCACGCGGCCGGCATCCTGTTCACGGCCGACCCCGTCACGGGCGACCGGAAGGCCGCCACCGTGGAAGCCGGCTTCGGCCTCGGCGAGGCCCTGGTCTCCGGCCTGGTGAACCCGGACGTCTTCACGGTGCGCAACGGCGAAGTCGTCGCCAGGGCGATCGCCGCCAAAAAGCGTGCCGTGCACGCCCTGCCGGCCGGCGGCACGCAGGACGCGGCGGTCGACGCGCGGCGGCGCGAACAGCCGGCGCTGACGGATGCGCAGGTGGTGCGGCTGGTGCGGCTGGGGCGGCGGATCGAAGCGCGCTTCGGCCACCCGCAGGACATCGAATGGTGCCTGGACGACGACGGCTTCCAGATCGTTCAGAGCCGGCCGATCACGACGCTGTTCCCCGTCCCCGAGACCGGCGACCAGGAGAACCACGTCTACGTCTCCGTCGGCCATGGGCAGATGATGACCGACCCCATGAAGCCCCTGGGGCTCTCCATGTGGCGGCTGACGGCCATGGTGCCGATGCACGAGGCCGGCGGGAGGCTGTTCGTCGACGTCACCCGGCGCCTGGCCTCGCCCGCGAGCCGCGCAGCCCTCCTGGACGTCATGGGGAGAGGCGATCCGCTGACCAGGGACGCGCTGGAGACCGTCCTCGGCCGTGACCACTTCGTCCCGCCGCTCCCGGACGCGGCTCCCGGCGGGCCGCCTGCCGGCGGCGCGTCCGTCCCGATCGAGACCGATCCGGCGATCGTCACCGAACTGATCGAGCGCAGCCGGGCGTCCGTCGCCGCCCTGGAGCGCGACATCCGGACGAAGACCGGACCGGCCCTGTTCGACTTCCTGCTGGAGGCCTTCGAGGAGCACAGGCGCGTCCTCGGCGATCCGCTGAGCCTGCGGGCGATCACGGCGGGGATGGAGGCCACGTGGTGGCTCAACGACAAGCTGGGGGAGTGGCTGGGCGAGAAGAACGCGGCCGACACGCTCACGCTGTCCGCCCCCGACAACATCACGTCGGAGATGGGACTGGCGCTGCTCGACGTCGCGGACGTGATCCGCGCGCGGCCGGAGGTGGTGGCGTTCCTGCAGGGCGAGGGCGTCGAGGACGAGGGCTTCCTGGACGGGCTGGCGGAGCTCGCGGGCGGGGCAGAGGCGCGCGACGCGATCGAGGCCTACCTCGACCGGTACGGGATGCGCTGCGTCGGCGAGATCGACATCACGAGGCCACGTTGGCGCGAGCGCCCCGCCACGCTCGTGCCCGCGATCCTCGACAACGTCAGGAACTTCGAGCCGGGCGCGGCCGCGCGGCGCTTCGAGCAGGGGCGGCAGAAGGCGCGGAAGAAGGAACAGGACGTGCTGTCGCGCTTGCGGGCCCTGCCGGACGGGGAGCGGAAGGCCGCGGAGGCCAAGCGGATGATCGACCGGGTCCGCACCTTCATCGGATACCGGGAGTACCCGAAGTACGGCATCGTCAGCCGCTACTTCGTCTACAAGCAGGCCCTGCTGGCGGAGGCCGGGCGCCTCGTGCGGGCCGGCGTGCTTCGCGAGAAGGAGGACGTCTTCTACCTCACGTTCCAGGAGTTTCACGACGTCGTGCGCTCGCACCGGGTGGACGACCGGCTCATCCAGCGGCGCAAGGACGCGTTCCGGTCGTACCACGCGCTCATGCCGCCCCGGGTGCTCACATCGGACGGCGAGGCCGTCAGCGGGGAGTACCGGCGCGACGACGTGCCGGCCGGCGCCCTGGTCGGCCTGCCGGTCTCCGCCGGGACCGTCGAGGGAAGGGCCCGCGTCGTCCTCGACATGGCGGAGGCCGATCTCGAAGCGGGCGACATCCTGGTCACGACCTTCACGGACCCCAGCTGGTCGCCGCTGTTCGTCGGAATCGCGGGCCTGGTGACGGAGGTGGGCGGCCTGATGACCCATGGCGCGGTGATCGCCCGGGAGTACGGCTTGCCGGCCGTCGTGGGCGTGGCGCACGCCACCCGGCTGATCCGGGACGGGCAGCGGATCCGTGTGCACGGAACCGACGGGCACGTCGAGATCCTGTCCTGACGCACCGCACCGGGAGGTCTCGTCCGTGGCTTCCGGGCGGTGTCGACGGCCAGGACGAGGACGGCCGCCCGACGGCGGACCGCGATTCCGTCGTGCCGCGCGGCCGTACGCGGTCCACCGCCGCCGGAGGGCTCGTCAGGCGCGGGCCTCCAGGGTGAGGCGGGCCAGTTCGTCGAAGCCGATGCCGTCGAAGCCGGCGATGCCGGAGGAGAGGCGGTTCCTCAGCGGGGCGGTCCAGTGCGCGCCCAGCGCGTCCGGCCGGCCCGCGAGCAGCCCGGTGATCGAACCGGCGGTGGCCCCGTTGGAGTCCGTGTCCCAACCACCGGACACCGTACGGCAGATGGCACCCGCGAAGTCGCCGTCCGAGTGGGTGAGGGCGGCCGCGAGCAGGGCCGCGTTCGGCAGCACGTGCACCCAGTGGTGGTCGGGGCCGTAGCGGGCGTGCAGCGCGTCGACGACCCGCTCGAAACCGGCCGGCGTGCCGGACGGCTCGGCTCGCGCGGTGTCGACGCCGAAGCGGATCGCCCGCGCGTAGCCGGAGTCGGGCGGGACCTGGGCCAGGGCGGCGGCCAGTGCCTCGTGGACCGTGGTCGGGGCGGGGCCGGCCGCGTGCGCGACGGCCGCCGCGACGAACGCCTCGCCGTGGACGCCGTTCCCCGTGTGGGTCAGCTCCCCGTCGCGTCGGGCGAGTCCGGCGGCCCGCGCGGGGTCGCCGGGGTTCGTCCAGCCGAAGACGTCGGCCCTGATCTGGGCGCCGATCCACTCGCGGAACGGGTTGCGGTACGTGGCCGTACGCGGGGGTTCCAGGCCGGCCAGGAGGTTGCGGTAGGCGACGCGCTCCGCGGTGAAGGTGCGGCCCGCCGGCAGCAGCTCCAGCCACAGCCTCGCCACGTCGTCCGTGGTGAAGCCGCGGCCGTGGCGCCGGAGCAGGGTCAGGTTGAGCAGGGGATAGTCGAGGTCGTCGTCCTCCGGCATGCCGTCGATGTTCTCGGCCAGGGAGGTGGGGCCGGACCTGCGGTTCCAGGGGTACTCCGCCGCGATCTCCGGGGCGAGGCCCCGCCCGGTGAACCAGGTGCGCAGGGGCCAGTTCCCGGTGGAGCGGGCGATGGCGCGGATGCCGGCCAGCGGAATCTTCTCCACGGGCTTGCCCAGCAGGCAGCCGACCGCCCTGCCGAGCCAGGCCGCGTGCAGGCGGTCGAGCTCCCGGCGCGGGTCCGGTGACGTACGCGGGGGCGGCTTCGGGCGCGAGGCCGGTGAGGTGCGCGGGGGCGGGGACGCGGGGGCCGGGCGGGAGGGCGCGGGTTCCGGCACGGCGGCGGGCAGGGGAAGCCGGGCGAGTTCGTCCAGCAATTCCTCGGCGAGCGAGCGCAGTTGGGGCCGTGCGGGTTGCGTGGACGCCCCCGAGCGGTCGGGCGCCGGATGGCCGCCCGCCGCGGTCCAACGGCGTTCGATCCCGGACGTGTCACGGCCGTCCAGCGCGGACTGGCGCAGCTCGTGCCCGATCAGGTCCTCGGGCTGTACCCAGGTCAGACGCAGCATCAGGAACCCGCGACCATCGAGAAGGCGGCCTCGTGCGCCCGCCGCCGGTCCAGGTCGAGGGCGTGCACCTCGCGGGCGACCCGGGCCAGTGACGCCGCCGGTGCGCGCAGGTCCAGCCGGCTGGCCCGGGCGACCTCGTCGCTCCACTCCCGGGGCACCGCGTCCTCGCCGTGCAGGGCGCCGACGATCGCGCCGCTCATCGTGGCGATCGAGTCGCAGTCGCGGCCGTAGTTCACCGAACCGAGCACCGTGTGCCGGAAGTCGCCGCCGCCCACCAGCACCATGCCCAACGCGACCGGCAGTTCCTCGACCGAGTGCAGGCGGGAGGGGCGGCGGGCCCCCAGCGACGGTCTGCGGTAGTCCGGGCCGACCGTGTCGAAGGGGGCCACCGCCTCCCGCAGCGGGGCCAGGGCCTCCTCGAAGTCGTCGTACCGGGCCGCGACGTCGCACACCGCCTCGATCGCCGCCCGGGTGCCGTCCTTCGCCAGTGCGAGGACGTCCTCGACGACCGACGCCGGGGTCGCGCCCGGTCCGAACGCGGCGGCCACCGCCGCGGCCAGCACCCCCGCCGCCTCGCGGCCGTAGGACGACTGGTGGGCGCCCGCCACGTCCAGGGCCTCCCGGTACGCCCCCGGCGGGTCGCCCGCGTTGACCACGCCGACGGGGGCCATGTACATCGCCGCGCCGCAGTTCACGATGTTGCCGACCCCGGCCTCGCGCGGGTCGACGTGTCCGTAGTGGAGGCGTGCGACGATCCACTTCTCCGCGAGGAAGATCCGCTGGAGCGGCAGCGCCTCCGCCTCCAGCTCGGGGATCCAGCGGGTCTCGGTGATCAGGTCGGGTACCAGGTGGTCGGCGACCGCGTAGGCGTCGAGGTGGTCGCGGACCTTCTCGTAGACGCGGACCAGGGCATGGGTCATCAAGGTGTCGTCGGTGACATGGCCGTCGCCCTTGTGGTACGGCGCGATGGGGCGCGCGGTCCTCCACGCGTCCCCGTGGAACGGCCCCACGATGCCGCGCACCCGGCCGCCGTGCCGTTCGACGATGGCCTGCGGGGTCCAGCCCTCCACCGGGCCGCCGAGGGCGTCGCCCACGGCGGCTCCGACGAGGACGCCGGCGGTGCGGTCCTCCAGGGTCGTGACAGTGCGCTCGGTCTCGGTCCGGGTGGTCATGCCGGGTCCTTTCCTCGGTGGGGGAGGAGGCGGTGGGCACCGCTCCGGCGGCGCGGCCCGGGCGGGTCCGCGCTCCCGGCATCCTCCTGCCCGGTTCCGCGGCCGCGCACCGGCTCGGCGCCCACAGCCGCCGGCTGCGGCTGTCGGTCGTCGGCGGCCGGCCGTCGGGGATACGGTCGCCGCCGTCGGGCGGTCGGGCGCGGACGTCGACGCCGCTGTCACGGCTCCGCACGGAACAATCACTCGGGCGGGTGATCGGCCCCGGTGGGGAGCGCCGGTTGCTTCTACGCTTTCGGGCATGCCCTGGAACTGGATGCAGATCACACTCCACCCGTCCGCCCCGGACCGGGCCGGCTACGGCGAAGCGGCCATCGGAACGGGCGGGATGACGTACGGCGAGGCCCGGGAGCAGGTGCACGCCTCCCTGCTGACCCTGGCGGAGGAGCCGGGGCCCGCCGCGGTCACCTACGCCAGGGCGGCCGCCGCATGGCGTCGCGGCGTGCCCGACGACGTGCTGACGGCGGGGCTCCTGGTCTCCCGGGTGTACGAGTACGGGCGGCTGCCGGGCGAGACGGCGGAGCGGGCCGCGCACGCGCTCATGGAGGAGTTCAGCATGAACACGACCGGGGAGCCGCACCGGGTGGTTCTCTCGGCCGACTCTCCGGGCGGCCGGACGCGGCCCTGAACGGCGGCCGCCGGCCGGGTGCGGCGGCGGTGGAGGCCCGTGTCCGGGCCCGGCCCGTACCGGCCGTTCGGCCCGCGTCCGGACACGGGACCTGACCTATGCCCGTGTCCGGCCCGCCGCCGCACAGGGGTCACCCGTAGGAGAGGTTGGCGCAGGGGTTGTCGTCGGCGGACCGGGCGTCCTCCACCACCCGCGCCGGAACGTCGGCCGGCGGGGACGAGGCGGGCGTCTCCGGCGTGTCCGCGTAGGTGCTGCCGAGCAGGACGTTGACGCCCGGCGCCGACACCGGGGTGAGCTCGGCGCCGGGGATCGCCCGGGCCACCTTCGCGGCCTGCTCCTTCTGGCCGGGGCCGTACTCGACCACGGTCTTCACCTGGTTGCGCACGGTGGCCGTGGTGGCGTCGGTGACGGTGAAGCCGTGCTCCTTCAGCACCTTGGCCGCACGGGCGGCGAGGCCGTCCTTGACGGTGCCGTTGTACACCGCCACCGAGACACCCGTGCCGGACACGGGGGCGTCGGCGCTCGGAGACGGGGAGACCGCCCCGCCCTTGTTCCCTCCCGCGTCCTGTCCGTCGAGGGTGCGGTCGGCCCTCAGCGCCGCCCACAGCGCGTCGGCGTCGGGCTGCACGATCGCCACCCGCGCCCCCTGGTACTTCCAGGGCACGGTCACGAACTTGGTGTTGTGGAGGTCGATGTCCTTCATCGACATCGCGAAGGCGACGAGTTTGTCGGCGCTGCCGAGCCCGGGGTCGACGGTCATCGACTTGGTGGCCGCGTCCGCGAGCGGCAGCAGCTTGGCAGGGGTCAGCCCGTCGCTCTTGATCTGCTTCAACAAGCTTGCGACAAAGGCTTGTTGGCGTTTTATCCGGCCTATGTCGGAGCCGTCCCCGATGCCGTGCCGGATGCGTACGTAGTCGAGCGCGCTCTGGCCGGAGACCTTCTGCGGGCCCTTGGCGAAGATCCGCTTGCCGCGGGTGAGCCGGTTGGGGTTGAGATCGCGCTGGTAGACGTCCTGGGGGAGGCAGACCTGGACGCCGCCCACCGCCTCGGTCATCGTCGCGAAGCCCTTGAAGTCGACGACGACGGTGTGGTCGACGCGCAGCCCGGTGAGCTTCTCGACGGTGTTCTGGGTGCAGGCGGGGTTGCCCTCGGGCCGCTCGCCCACCGAATAGGCCGCGTTGAACATGACGTTGGTCTGCGGCTGCGACCAACTGCCGTCCGGCAGTTTGCAGGGCGGGATGTCCAGCAGGGTGTCGCGGGGGATCGACACGGCCACGGCGTGCTTCTGGTCCGCGTAGGTGTGGAGCAGGAACGCCGTGTCGGAGCGGCCGACGTCGTCCTTGTCCCCGCCGCCGAGCTCGCTGTTGCCGCCGACCCTTCCGTCCGAGCCGATCACCAGGACGTTCGACCCCTTGGTCGAGGCGGGCGGACGGTTGTCGGACAGCCCGTCCGCGCTGAAGGTGTTGATGTTGCCATTGAGCCGCAGATAGAGCCAGCCGGCCCCGGCCGTCCCCAGGACGAGCAGTGAGACGCCGACGGCGAGGACCGTCCGGCCCCGGCTCCGCTTGCGCCGTCGGCCACGTCGGTCCGCCGCGCGCGCACGGCCTCGGGATGCCTTGCGGCTGTCTGACATGCGTCCACCCCATCGGTTCCGGTCACAGGAAGGGGGCGACTGACCCCGCCTCAATGGTTGTACAGTTGCGCAATGTAGCAAGCGTGTCCGGTGGATGGCGCCTTGCATGGGCCATCGATAAGAGAGAGGGGTGGGCGGAGTGTTCCGTAACGCCTTGGAGCCCTGGCATCTGCTGATCCTGGTGCTTGTGATCATCGTGGTGTTCGGGTCGAAGAAGCTCCCCGACAGCGCGCGGGCGCTGGGCAAGTCGCTGCGCATCCTGAAGAGCGAGACCAGGGCCATGAAGGACGAGGGCGGCTCCTCGTCCGCCCCGGAGGGGGCCTCGGGCGCCCCGGCCTCGCCGTCCGCGTCCACGACGCCCGGCCCGGGCGAGGCCGAGCGGCCCGCGGTCCGCACCATCCGGTCGGCGCCGGGCGACGCCTCCTCGGCCCGTCCGGTGACGGAGAACGGCACCGAGCGGCGCTGACGTGCCGGGCGCCGGGCCGATGGCGCCCGCCCCTTGCCGTGCCCGCGGTGAGGCGTGCACCCGCCGGTGGGGCGTGCGGCCCGGGCCCGGGCGGGGCGGGCCGCACGACCCCGGGGGCACTTTAAAGGTTGCGTAATTTCTGAACTATGGTGAGGCGAACACGCACCCGGCGGAGCCCCGCGGTTCCGGTGGGCACCTCATCGGCGCGCCTCGAAGGAGAGCAGAAGTGTTGGGCGTCAGTCTTGCCAAGGGTCAGAACGTCGTCCTGAACCAGGACGGCACGCCGCTCGCCGATGTCACCGTCGGCCTGGGCTGGGACGCGCAGCCGGCCGACGGCGCGGACTTCGATCTCGACGCGTCCGCGATCATCTGCGGGCCGGACCAGAAGGTCGTCTCCGACCGGCATTTCGTCTTCTACAACAACCTCGCCAGCCCGGACGGGGCCGTGCGGCACACCGGTGACAACGTGACCGGCGAGGGCGAGGGCGACGACGAGCAGATCCTGATCGACCTCGACCGGCTCGACGAGAGCACCGGACAGATCGTCTTCACCGTCTCCATCCACGACGCGCAGAACCGCGGCCAGAACTTCGGGCAGGTCGAGGACGCCTACATCCGCGTGGTCGACAACCTCACCGGCCGTGAGATGTGCCGTTACGAACTCTCCTACGACGCCGCCGGCGAGACGGCGATGGTCTTCGGGGCCCTCTACCGCAGGGGCGGCGAGTGGAAGTTCCGGGCGATCGGACAGGGGTACGCGTCGGGCCTGGCCGGCATCGCCGTCGACTACGGGGTGGACATCGCCTGAGCCCCTTCCGGGTCCCTGACCGGAAGAGACGGGCCGGAGCAGGGACGCGGGCCGGGGCCGGACCGGGGCGGGGAGCCCGGGGACGGGAAGGCCGGGACGGAGGGGCAGGCGCGGAACGCGGTCCGGAAACGGTCGGCCCGGCAGCCCCCCCGCCGGGCCGGGCCGGTCGGTCAGGCGCGCTTGTCGGGGAGGCCGGGGCCGCTGAAGTCCGGTCGGCCGAAGTCGGGCCGGCCGAAGCCGGGGCCGGCGAAATCGGGACCGGTGAAGTCGGGGCTGCTGAAATCGGGGCCGCCCGTGCCCGAGTCGGCTGTAACCGGGCCGCCTGAATCCGGGCCGTCCCCGCCCGTGCCCGGGCCGTCGAAGTCGGGGCTGCTGAAATCGGGGCTGCTGAAGTCCGGACTGCTGAAGTCGGGCCTGCCGGTGCTGGGGCCGCCCGCGCCCGGCCCGTCGAAGTCGGGGCTGCTGAAATGGGGGCCGGCGAAGTCCGGCCTGCTGAAGTCGGGGCTCCCGAAATCCGGACTGCTGTAGCGGGAACGACGGGCGGCGCCCGCCCCGTGGCCGGTCCCGGACGTGGATGCCGGCCCGGGCTTCGCGGGCTCATCCTGGAGCCGGGCGACGAGGAATGGCCGGATACCGCTGTCGCCCAGCACCGCCAGCCATGCCTCCCTGGCCCGGTCGAGCTCGGCGGAGGACTCCGCGTGACCCTGCGGACCGCCCGCCGGGGACTCCTTGTGCTCCGCGGCCGTCCGGTAGAGGGCGACGACCCCGATGACGGCGGCGAACGCCGCGATGCCGAGGCTGATCCAGCCCGCGCCGATCAGGGTGTCCGCCAGGGCGGACCCGCTGTCGGTGAGCCGTAGCACATACCCCAGGAGCAGGAACGTGGCCGCGGCGACGGCCGCCAGGACCGGGGTGAGGACCGCCAGCACCGGCACCAGACCCGCGCCGTCGCGTTCCTGATGGCCCGGCCCGGACAGGGGCGCCGTGCGGCCGGCCCGCTCGTCGCCGTCGCGCAGCCGCTGCCGCAGCTCCGTGTACGACCGGTACTCGGCCTCGGCGGACGCGACGACACGAGGAGCGGCCGCCAGCCCCTTGAGGCGCAACTGCCCCGCGCCGACGCGCGACCGGGCCAGCAGCCGCTGTATCTCCGCCGACGCGATGACCGCGTCGAGAACGGTCGCGTAGTCCGCTCTGTCCTCGTCCCGCAGTTGGAACGACCGGTCCATCCCCGCCCCCCGTTGTGTGTGATCCGACGCCCCGGCCCGGCGCCGGGGCGATACGCGTGGTCTACAGATGGGCGGCGACGACCGGCAGCAGGTCCTGGAAGGTGCGTCCCTCGGCGGCGGCGCCGATGGCGGCCATCTGCCAACCGGCTCCCGAACGCGTCACCTTGGCCATGATCTGCGCGGTGTGCCGTCCGCCGCCGGACAGCGTGTAGCGCGCCAGTTCCTGCCCCGTGGTCTCGTCGACCAGGCGGCAGAAGGCGTTGTCGACCTCCTCGAAGGTCTGGCCGGTGAACGAGTTGACGGTGAACACGATCTGGTCGACGTGCGCCGGAACGCGCTGCAGATCGACGAGGATCGACTCGTCGTCGCCGCCCTCGCCCGCGCCTCCGACCAGATTGTCCCCGGTGTGCCGCACCGACCCGTCGTCGCTGGTCAGATGCTGGAAGAAGACCACGTCCTGGGGCTGTGCCCCGGCGAACAGGATCGCCGAGGCGTCCAGATCGATCTCGCGCGCGGTCAGCCGGGCGAGGAACCCCTTCCGGGGCGCGGCCTTCCAGCCCAGTCCCATGCGTACGACGGTGAGTTCACCGCCGCCGGACTTGGCGAGGCTGATGCGCTGGCCCTTGGACAGATCGACGGTCATGGATCCGTTCTCCTCTCGGCGCGCCGGTCAGGAGCCGGGCGGGTTCAGCTGGAATCTACAGCACTGTAGATTCAGCGAGGGGAGGCTGTCCGAAACGCATGGGTCGCTCGATGGGCGGGGTGAGCTGGTGCGATGCCCTGTCGCGCGGGTGCGGGGGAGTGGGTGTGCGCATGTGTGTGCGAGAGGGGGCGCCCATGCCGGGGGTGAGTGGGGCGGGTTCCGCCTTCGTGAGGTGCGGGGGTGCGGGGGTGCGGGAGGGGTGACCGCGGGAGGGCGGTCGAGGCCGCTGCGGGCCGGTGCGGGGCGCTGCGGGAGAAGGGGCGGGTGAGCCCCCGGCTCGCGTGCGTGAGGGGCGAAACCGTTGGCGCGTACGGGAGTTGGCGCATTCCAGCGGCCGATGCGACGGGGCTTGGGAGCGCTTCCGGGCGTGAACCTAACAGGCGTTGCGGCACCTTGTCTAGACCAGACGATGTCACCGTGCGTGCGTCATTCGGCATGCTCGGTCATCGACGAGTGACCTGAGTCACAAGATCCTTGACAGCCGTCGGGCGGTGCCGAAAGCTCGTTCATCATTGGTCTGGACCACGAGGAATGGGCGGGGTTCATGCTTGAGCCGTCACATGCTTCCGTCGCGGGCACACTGCTCTCGCACGGTGAACTCCGGTTCAGAGCAAGGGAGCCGCGGTCCAGACGCATGACGAGAACGGCCCTCCCGCTGGGGGTGGCGGACCGTGCCGCGACCGGCTCGTCCCGGCCCGTGGGGGCGGGATCGGCAGTCGACGGCCGGGCGCTCTGATGACGGCCCGCCAGTTTCCGGACGTACGCCTGGCGTTGTGTGAGCTGTGGCAGGCGTTCGGTGGGATGGCGCTGCTGTCCCGCTACGGGGCCGACGCGCCGTGGCCGCATACGCCCTGGGCCCGGGAGGCGGGCGGGGCGCTGACACCGCGTCTGAGGGCGGTCGTCGAACTGGCCGCGCCGCGACGGCGTATCCCCTCGTTTCTGAGCGGGGGCGTCGCCTCGCGCGGCGCGGGCGTCGCCGCCGAGCTGGACGCCATGAAGCGCACGCCCCCCGGCCGCGTCCGCGACGAACTCGCCCGGGAGTACCCCGCGGCGTTCAGCGACCCGCTGATCGCGGCCCTGATCCGAGAACCCGAGACGCAACTCGGCTATCTCGCCGTGGAGTTAGCCAACTTCTGGCAGGTCGCGATGGAGCCCCGCGGTACCGGGCTGACGCGCACCCTGGAGGAGGAGATCCTCTTCCGGTCGCGCACGCTGGCGATGAGCGGCGGCGCCGCGCTGCTGCACGATCTGGGACTTCCGTCCGAGCGCACGGACGGTGCGGATCATCTGACCGTGGTACCCGTGCTGTTGGCGGACGGCGCCCACTGGTGGTCGGAGGTCGACGGCCGGACCGCGGTCTCGTACGCCGCGCGCGGCGCGGGCATCCTGCGCGCCGAATCGAGACGGGGCGGCGCCGCGGTCGAGCCGCAGCGCGCGGACCGGCTGGCGATCCTGCTGGGCCGGGGGCGCGCCTCGGTCGTCCGTGAACTGGCCGTGCCCATCACCACATCCGCCCTGGCCGATCAGCTGGGACTCGCCGCGAGCACGGTCTCCCAGCACCTCTCGGCCCTGGTGTCCGCCGGGGTGGTGCGCCGCCACCGGGCCGGCACCCGGGTCCTCTACGAACTCAACCGCGAGGGTGTGGCGCTCACCGAGTGCCTCATGAACCAGTGATCCCTCGCGGGGCGCGCGGCGCGGCGCGGAGGCGTGCCGACGACGTGTGACCCGGTTCTCGGCCCGGGGGCGCCGTCGGCGGCTCCCCGAGCCGCGTCCGGGCGGGCTCTGCGCGAGTGGGCCCGCGTGGCGTCCGTGTGGACTCCATGGGAGTCCCGTGCGGACCGGCGCTTGGCAGGCTCATGCCATGACCAGGGCGTTTCGTCGGGCGGCGTCGACCGGACGGAGCGGCGGCCCCGCCGCCAACCGGCGTACAACCAAGGCGATTCGGCGTACGCCGAAAGGGTTGTTCCGCCTCTCGCGGTCGACAAAAGTCGAGGTGGGAAACGCTCGACCGGAGGACCGCAACGCCGTGTGCAAGACAGCTGGAACCGCCAACTTCCTGAGACCGGAGCCGTCACCGGTGGACCTGGCCCCGCGCTGACCCGACGACGCCCGGTACCCGACGCCTGACACCGGGCTGTCCGGCCAGGATCGCCGCGGCGCCGTCCGCGACGGGCCCGAGAACGGGACTGTCCCGTCCCGCCCGCCGCCCACGGTGCGATGCCCCGCCGTCCCGGCCCCCGCACTCTTCCCGCGTCTCCCGCACTCTTCACCACTCCCCACCCCTTCTCAGGAACCGGACCGACACGACCGGCGACGCCCGGCCCGTGGACCGGACCGGGTCGTCCGGCCCGGCCGCACCGGCCGCTCCGTTTCGGCCGCGCCGCGCCGCGGCGCCCGCACCGGAACCGCCGCGGAAGCGGTCGGTCCCTCAGCCACCGAGAACCTCGACCCTGGAGTGATCGCATGCCGACCCCTGCTCCGTACCTGCATCGCGCCGCATCGGACCGTCCGTACTTCAGCTCCGACGGCGAGTCGTATCTGGCGCAGACGCCCCTGAGGGACATACGGAAGAAGCACGACCTCCGGGTGCTGTCCGAGGAGGACTTCGCCGCCTGGCAGACCTACGGCTACGTCGTGGTGAAGCAGGCGATCCCCGCCGACGCGGCGAAGCGCCTGCTCGACTTCACCTGGGACTTCCAGGGGCTCGACCCGGCCCGGCCCGACACCTGGTACGAGGACCGCCCGTTCCGCACCGACCTGGACCGGGAGCTCCACGTCTACGGCTTCGTCGAGGCGTACCACCACCAGCTCCTCTGGGACAGCCGCCAGGCGCGGCGCGTCTACGACGCGTTCGTCGACGTGTGGGACTGCGAGGAACTGTGGGTGACGCTGGACCGGCTCAACCTCAACCCGCCCAACATCAAGAACCGTGACCGCGCGCTCATCGCCCCCACGGACAAGGGCTTCGACATCGACCTCCACTGGGACGTCGACACCTCGCTCGGCGTGCTCCCGCAGCGGGTGCAGGGCATCATCGCGCTCAACGACACGCGGCCGGAACTCGGCGGATTCCAGTGCTCGCCCGAGCTGTTCCGGCGGTTCGAGGAGTGGAAGGTCGGGCAGCCCGCGGACCGGGACCCGATCAGGCCGGACGTCGACCGGGCCGAATTCCCGGTCGTCCGCCCGGAGCTGGAGGCCGGCGACCTGCTGATCTGGAACGGCCTGCTGGCGCACGGCGTGGCCCGCAACACCTCCGAGAACGGGGTGCGGGCCGTCCAGTACCTCTCCATGATGCCCGCCCTGGAATCGCACGAGGAGCTGCGCCGCTCCCGGATCGACTCATGGCGCCACCTCGGCACGCCGGACTGGAACAAGACCCTGGTCGGCGACCTGGTCAGGCACGAGTCGCTCAGGTACGGAACCGCCGAGCTGAACGGCCTCGGCGAGCGGCTGCTGGGGCTCGCGTCCTGGAACGAGCGGGAAGCCGTCCGGTCGACCGGGGAGCCGGTGTGCGCAGAATCTGCCTGACCCTCCCCACGAACAGGGCCTGCCCGGCGACGATCTCGGCCGTCGGCGAGGAAGCCGACTACGCCGCCGCCCACTTCGGCGTCGAAGTGCACCTGCTGATCCTCGACTCCTCCGACGACGAGGTGTTCGCCGGGCACGCCCGGGTCGTCGAGGAGTCCCGACGCGCACCCGGCGTGACGGTGCATCACCTGTCCGAGGTGCGCCAGCGGGACTTCCTGGAGCGGGTGATCCGGCGCTCCGGCGTCATCAAGCCCGACCTCGTCCTCGACCTGATGCTGCCGTCCGGCATCTCCTACGGCGCCTGCACCAACCGGGCGTTCCTCATCGCCGCCGCGCTCGGCTGCCGGTCCGTGCACCGCAGGGACTCCGACAGCGACTACCAGCTCCTGGACGGCCGGCCGGTCTACCCCGTCCACCACGAACTCGCCTCGCTCGGAAAGACCGCGGCCGACGCCGAGGGCGGTGTGTCGGAGACGGTGCTGGACCCGGAGGACGCCGGCAAGCCGGTGGCGATGGTGGGCGGTTCCTTCGTCGGCGAACTGTCCGTGGACATCGGGGAGATCGCCCGGCTCGACCGCGACGTCTACCACGACGTCGTCAGCCTGTGGGCCCCCCTCGACTGGCCGGAGGAGCGCAAGCGGGATTTGGTCGAGGAGTCGTTCAAGGGGGCGGGCGCCGACCCGTTCGTCCGCGACCACTCGACGCTCACCCATGTCGACCCCATGCGCGTCGACATGTGCAACATCGCCTTCCTGGACGAGGTGTACGAGCGCGTGCCGCTGCCGCCCGCCACCGACACCATCGGCAGCGACTACTTCCTGATGCACCTGGTCCACGACGGCACGCTGCCCGGCGTGCTGCACAACCGCAACATCGTGAACTTCTACACCCCCGAGCGCAGGACCGACGCCGGGTTCATGGCCTACCAGCTGCGGTTCACGAAGTTCTTCCTGTCGATGCTCTACCTCAACTTCGTCTACGACCGGATGGCCGAGGCCGGCGCCTCGCTGCTCGACGAACGCCACCGGGTCCGGCCCGCCGCGGTCGTCGACCTGGTCAGGCGGAGCACCCGCCTGGACCGGGAGGAGAACGTACGGCGACTGGCCGTCATCGACCGCTCGTACCGCCGACTCGGCGGCCGGTACGAGGAGTTCGCCGCGTCCCTGGCCGCGCGCGGCGAACGGCTGCTGGAAGAGGCCCAGGAGGACATGGAGGACTTCGCCGTGCTGACCGAGGCGTGGGAGCCGCTGATCCGGGCGAGCAGGACCACCGGCCTCCTCCCCGGCCCGTCCCGGCCGGCCCACCCGGACCCGTCGGCGTCATGCGCCTGAACGCACGCATGCGCGCCGCGCTGGCCGCCGCCACCGAGGATCGGATCATCTTCGACCTCGCGGGAATCGAAGCGCAGTACGAAGCGCTCCTGCGGGAACTCCCGGGCGTCCACGTCCGGTTCGCCATGAAGGCATGCCCCGTGGACGCGGTGCTCGCCCGGCTGGCCGGCCGGGGCTCCGGCTTCGACGCGGCGAGCCCCCGCGAGATCGAACAGGCCCTGCGCACCGGGGCCCCCGCCGACCGGATCCACTACGGCAACACCATCAAGTCCGACCGCGACATCGCCGCCGCCTACCGTCTGGGCGTCCGGGACTTCGCGACCGACAGCCTGGAGGACGTGGCGGCGACGGCGGCCCATGCCGCTGGGTCGCGGGTGTTCTGCCGGCTGGCCACCGCCGGGGACGGGGCCCTGTGGGGCCTCAGCCGGAAGTTCGGCTGCTCCGGGGCCGACGCGGTGCGCGTCCTGGAGGCGGCCCGGACGGCCGGGCTGACCCCCTCCGGGCTGTCCGTGCACGTCGGCTCGCAGCAGATGACGTCCGAGGCGTGGCAGGACGCCTTCGAGCGCCTCGCGGACGTCATCGTGGTCCTGAACCGCCGGGGCATCCCGCTGGACCGCGTCAACCTCGGCGGCGGACTGCCCGCCCTCGGCTATCTCGACAGCCGGGGAAGGCCGTTGGTGCCTCCGGTGGACAAGGTCTTCGCCGTGATCCGCGACGGGATGCAGCACCTCGGGGCGGTGTCCGGCTCGCCGCTGGAGTTCCTCGTCGAGCCGGGACGCCATCTGGTCGCGGACCACGGGGCGATCCGGGCGCGGGTGGCCCGGCTCTCGGCCAGGGAGCAGATCGACGGCGTACGCGAGCACTGGCTCTATCTGAGCTGCGGGAAGTTCAACGGCCTCTACGAGATGGACCAGTTGCAGTACCCGCTGCTGTTTCCCACGCACGACGGCGGGGACGACGTCCCGGCCGTCGTCGCGGGACCCACCTGCGACAGCGACGACGCCTACGCCCACGCGCACAACCGCGTCCTCGTGCCCCGGGCCGTCGCGTCGGGCGACCCGGTCTGGATCCTCTCCTGCGGCGCCTACGCCACCGGATACATGACCCAGGGGTTCAACGGCTTCGCCCCGCTTCCCGCCGCCTGGACGGACGACGCATAGGCGGGCCCGCGGCGCCCGGCCGACTCACGGGCCCACGGTCTCCATGGCCCCCTGGCGCAGACGGACACACGGACACACGGACACACGGATTCACGGAGAAGAGACGGACGGCGAAGAGACCGATGGATCACCACGTGCGCATACGGCACATCTCCGAGCGCGACTGGGACGGCATCACCGCACTGGAAGCCGGCGTGTACGGCCCCCACGGGCTGTCCGAGGGGCGGGACGTGCTGAGGTCCAGGGCCCAGGCCTCGCCCGGCACCTGCTTCGTACTGGACTACGGGCGGCGGACGGCCGGCTATCTGCTGGCCCTGCCGTACCCGGAGTTCGAGTTCCCGGACCTGGACCGGCCGGAGGACGTCGTCTTCCATTCGCGCAACCTGCACCTGCACGACATCGTCGTCGCCGAGGAGTTCCGCGGCAGAGGACTGGCGCGCGCCCTGCTGCGCCGGTTCATGACGACCGCCGGTTCGAAGGGATACCGAGGGATCTCCCTGATCGCGGTCACCGGCAGCGACACGTTCTGGTCGGCGCAGGGATACCGCGCCCACCACGAGCTCCTGCCCCCGCCGGGCTATGGACCGGGCGCGGTGTACATGTCCAGGCCGGTGCCGGGCGACCGCACCGTGAGCACGAGAACCGCCGATGAGCCACCGCTCGGGGCATCTCCGGAAGACGAAGTGGGCTGATCTCACATGTTTGGCGTTCGTGACCCATTCCACCGGGCGCAACTCGCGATCGCGGCGTTGTTCTGCTTTCTCGGGTTCCAGTACGCGACCTGGGCGTCGCGGCTCCCGGCCATCAAGACACGGCTCGACCTCTCCGAGGCCGAACTGGGCCTGCTGCTGATGGCCTGCGGCGCGGGCGCGGCGGTGTCGTTCCCCCTGGTGACAGCGCTGATGAGACGGCTGGGATCCCGGCGTCTCGCGTTCCTGTCGGCGGTCTGCCTGAGCCTGCTGCTGCTCGCACTGGCCGCGGCGCCGAACTACCCGGTAGCGCTCGCGGTCATCGCCTGCGACGGCGTCGCCGTCGGCTGCCTGAACGTCGCCATGAACGCGCAGGGCGCGGCGCTGGAGGCCGCGTACCAGCGGACCGCCATGTCCCGACTGCACGCGACGTTCAGCGCCGGTTCCCTGTTCGCGGCGCTGCTCGCCTCCGGGGTGAACACGGTGACGACGGAGGTCGCGGCGCACTTCGGGGTGGCCGCCGTGCTCCTGCTGCTGCTGGTGGGACTCACCCGCTCCGGGCTGCTGACGCACGACTCGGAGACGGCGACGGGCGACTCGGGGACCGCGACGGAAGACCCGAGCGACGACGGGAAGCGGGAACCGGGGAAGAAGAGCCGCCGCGGGCTGACCATGCCGTCCCGGGTGACGCTGTGGATGGGCTGCGCGATGGTGTTCGGCACGGTCACCGAGGGCGCCATGAACGACTGGTCCGCGCTCTATCTGAAGGATGTCGTCGACGCCTCGGCGCAGTTGGCCCCCATGGGCATCGCCGTCGTCTCGGTCATGATGGTGCTGGCCCGCCTCTTCGCCGACGGCTGGCGCAGCCGCTGGGGCGACGGTCCCATCGTCAAGACCGGCAGCGCGGTGGCCGGGGTGGGACTGGCGCTGGCCCTGCTGGCGGGCGGGGTGGTGCCGACGCTGATCGGGTTCGCCTGCGTCGGCCTGGGCGTGGCGGCCGTCACCCCGTGTGTGTACGTGGCGGCGGCGGGCCAGGGCACCCAGGCGCTGTCCCTCGTCGCGGCCATGGGGACGACGGGGCTGCTGGCCGGACCGGCGGTGATCGGCTTCATCGCGAACGCCGGCAGCCTGGTGTGGGGGATGGGCGCGGTCGCCGTCTCGGCGCTGCTGGTGTCGCTGTGCGCGACCCGGATCAGCTGGCCGAGGACCGCCGAGCCCGAGGCCGAGCCGGAACCCGAGCCCAGCGCGACCTGACCCGGCGGGAACCGTGCCGGGCCGGTGGGCGGGGCGACCGGAGGCGACGCGCCGCGGTCGCCCCGCCCACCGGCCGTTCCCGGCACTGGCGTGCCGGAGGCGACACGGGCACGGGGGCTCCGGCGCCGGGGCGGCCTCAACCGGCGGGCGGCCGGGACCGGACGCCCCCGGTCGCCTCGGGACCGGCACGGTCGAGCACACTCAGATAGTGGCTGAGGCGGCCGGCCGCGTCGAGCATGGCGAGGCCCCGCGCGGTGAGCTTCCGCTGCCACTCGTCCACCACGGCGGACAGGGCGTCGGCGCCCCCGGCCGTCCGGATCCGGCGGACCACGTCGGCGATGTGCTCCAGCGGATGCCCCCCGCGCCGGAGCAGATGGGCCAGTTCGGCGTCGCGGACGTCGGCCGCGCGGAAGACGCGGTAGCCGGTGCGCGGATCGCGCGCGGGGCAGAGGATGCCGGCGGCCTCCCAGTTGCGCAGGGTCGCCGGGGTGATTTCGAGCCGGCGGGCGAGTTCACCGATGGTCCGGGCGGCGTGAGTGGCGTGAGCGGCGGGACCGGCAGCGGGGTCGGCAGCGGGGTCGGCGGGGCCGATGGGCCGGCCGGGCGCGTCCCCGGTCTCCGGCGTCCGACGCGTCACCGCGCCCCGCACCGCGTCGAGGGTCTCCCGGTCGCGGAGCGACTGGCTGTGGCCTTGATCGATGACCGCCAGGGCGGCGTCGGGCGCGCCGCGGTGGACCGCGCGCATGATCCGGCCGCCGGCCGCGTGGCCGTGGCCCGCGACCAGCGCGAGATACGCCCGGAGCGCCGCCGCGTGCACCTCGGTGAAGATCCGGTAACCGCTCGGTGTGCGCTCCGCGGGCGGGAGGAAGCCGTCCCGCTCGTAGTTGCGGACCGCCTGGGCCGAGATGCCGTGCTCACGCGCGAGGTCGGACGGTCGCATGCCTCTCACCGGTTGGAGACTTCTCCGGGCGGTCGAGCGGCGGTTCGGCGGACCTGCGCCAGAAGTCTCAACCGGGCTTTCAAGGATACGCTGGAGGCTCATGACCCAGGACATACGAGACTTCGTGACCCCGTCGTGCGAACTGCTGGCGCTCGGCGAACCGACCCACCGCGAACCGGCCTTCGGGCGGATCCGCAACGAACTGTTCGTCCAGCTGGCCGACCTCGGCTTCCGGTCGATCGCGCTGGAGACCGACCGGGTGGCCGCGCTCCTCGTGAACGACTTCGTCCAGGACGGCGCCGACGACCTCGACCAGGTGATGGACGAGGGCTTCTCCCACGGCTTCGGCCGGTTCGACGCCAACCGGGAACTGGTCGTCCGGATGCGCGCACACAACCGGAACCGGCCGCCGGAGGAACGCCTGGCCTTCCACGGCTTCGACATCCAGACCGAGAACGACAGCGCCCCCAGCCCCCGCCGCTACCTCGAACACGCCCGCGACTACCTGGGAATCGCCCTCGACCTCACGGACCTCGCCGGTGACGACGAAGGGTGGAGCCGCCCGGAGGCGGTCATGGACCCGGCCATGTCGGTCGGCGCCACGGCCGGCGCCGCGCGTCTGCGGACGATCGCGGACGACCTGCTCCTCGCGCTCCACACCCGCGCGCCCGAGCTGATCGCGGCGACCTCGCGCGCCCGCTGGCTCGACGCCAGGACGCACCTCACCGCGGGCATCGGCCTGCTGCGCTACCACCGGCAGTCGGCGGAACCCGCAGAGCCGGGCACGCGCCGCACCCGCCAACTCGCCACACGGGACGCGCTGATGGCGCAGAACCTCCTCGACATCCGGGAGACCGAGAGCCCGAGGGGGCCGACGCTGGTCTTCGCCCACAACCTCCACCTCCAGCGGGACCGCAGCACCCTGCGGCTGGGAGGGGAGAGGCTCGACTGGTCCGGTGCCGGTTCCATCGTGGGGTCCCTGCTGGGCGAACGCTACGGCTTCGTCGCCGGTAGCCTGGGACGCAGCGAGATCCTCGGACTGGCGGAGCCGGAACCGGACACCCATGAGGGCCTCCTGCAACGCCGTGCCGCACCCTGGGGCCTCACCGCGGCCACCGAGGCCGGCCCCGCCCGCACCCGCACCGACACCACCCCCGAGCAGGGCTACTACCCGCTCGACCGCTCCACCCTCGACGGCGCCGACGCGATCCTGCACATCGCCACCGGCACGACCCCCTAGGGGGCTGACGAATACCTGCGGCGTCGCGGGGCCGAACGACGAGAGGGCGTCCGGGCGTTGGCCGGCGAGCGGGGGTGCTCGGTGATTGCCGACTCCGAGCCGGTTTGCTATCCAGCCTGACGCGGGCTCGCATCGGGCGGGGAGGCAGGGGCGCCCGCCCCGCATCCCCGCCCTCGCACGCGAGCCCCTCTCACGCCGAGCAGATGGGGACCGCCCATGAGCATCACCGCCACACCCGATCCGACCCCGACCGCCGCGAAGGCGCGGTGGGGCGCACGCGTGCGCTGGAGCGTCGTCCTGCTGACCTCGCTGGGGATCGTCGGGTACGTCGTGGCCGGCTACGCCGAAGCCCGCCTGCCGATCAGGCCGGGAGGCCAGGGCCTGTCCGCGTCCTATGCGCAGCGGCCGATCGCGATCCAGGTCGCCTTCTACACCCACATCGTGACGGCCTCGCTGGCCCTGCTGGCCGGGCCGTTCCAGTTCTCCACCGCGCTGCGAAGGAGAATCCCGGCCGTCCACCGCTGGAGCGGCCGGGTCTACGTCCTCGGCGTGGCCGTCGGATCGGTGGCCGGCCTCGTCATGTCCTTCGCGAGCTCGATCGCCTTCGACGGCTTCTTCGGGTTCGGCGCGCTCGCCGTGATATGGGCCTGGGTCACCTGGCGCGGCTACCGTGCCATCCGCGAGCGCGACCTGCCGAACCACCGCGCCTGGATGATCCGCAGCTTCGCCCTCACCTACGCCGCGGTCACGCTCCGCGCGTGGCTCGGCGTCCTCATCCTCGTCCAGGTGCTCACCGCCGACGGGGCCGTCGACGGCACGCGCGTCTTCGACAACGCCTACGCTCCCCTGCCCTTCCTGAGCTGGCTGCCCAACCTGGTCGTCGCCGAGCTGATGATCCGCCGGCGCGGACTGCCCGCCTGCCGCCTCACCCCGGCCGCCGCCCCGGACCCGGCGGCCGGGCTGCGACAGGAGGGCAGCGGTCCGCGGTGAGTCCGGCGACCGACCGGGCCGGGCGGGAACCCGTCTCTCAGCCGGAGGGCGTCCGCCCCGCCGGGTGAGCGTCCGAGGCCCGGGCCGTCAGGGTGCGGCGGCAGAGCTTGCCGGTGGGACCGAGCGGCATCACCGGCACCCGCAGCAGACGTTCGGGCAGCTTGCGCTTCTCCAGACCCCGCCCGAGCAGAAAGGAGTTGAGCTCGGCCAGGGCGGGCGCCGCCGCCCCCGGCACCGGGCGCACGCAGGCACAGAGCCGTTCGCCCAGGTCCGGGTCGGGGACCGGGACACAGGCCACCTCCGCGACGGCCGGGTGATGGGCGAGTTCGCGCTCGACCTCGGCGGTGCTGATGTTGAGACCGCCCCGGATCACCACGCTCCTGATGCGGCCCTGGACGTACAGAAGGCCGTCGGGGCCGATCCGGCCGAGGTCGCCCGTGCGCACCCACCCGTCGGGGGTGCGGTAGCGGGCGTCGAGTTCGGGCGCGGCCAGGTAACAGAGCGGGGTCATGGGCCCCCTGGCCTGGATCTCACCCACGGCGCCCGGCGGCGCCGGGCGGTCGTCGGGACCGGTGATCCGGATGCCGGCGACCGCCGGGTCCGGCCTGCCCACACACCCCTCGACGCCGCCGGGCGTCCAGACCGTATGGCAGTTGACGCCGTCCGAGGAGCCGTACACGGTCAGCACCGGCCGCCCGAAGCGCTCCGCGCAGACCCGCGCGGTGCTGTCCGGCAGCGCGGCGCCGCTGGACACCAGGGCCCTCAGCCACGGGAACTCCCCTTGCCCAGCAGGGTGGTTCTCGGCGATCCGGCGCAGCATCGTCGGCACCCCGAAGACATGAGTGGGGCGGTGAACGGCGAGCGCCCGCAACGCCTCCGGCACCGAGAACGACGGCGGGACGACGAGCGTGCCGCCGAGCCCCACGAGCGTGACCACGCCGCAGGACCCGAAGGAGGAACCGAGCGGGACGAGGACCAGATGGCGGCGTCCGGCCGCGTCCGGGTCGAGCGCCCTGAGATAGGCGGCCCGGCCGCCGGCCATCGCCTGGTGCGAGTAGACCACCATCTTGGGCGCGGTCTCGGTGCCGGAGGAGACCATGACCCGGGCGGGCGCGGCCGGATCCACCGGGACGGGCCGCCAGGGGCGACGGGCCCGCGCGTCCAGCCGGCGGGTGCCCGGCATCCCCCTGGACGTACCGAACACCACGTCGAGAAAGGGGAGTTCCGCGCACACGGCGAGATCTGCGGGATCGCCGAGGACGGCGGCCCGCGCCCGCGAACGCCCCAGCAGGGCCAGGGTGTCCCGGCTGCCCCCGCCCGGCGGATAGGGCAGGGCGACCGCACCGATGGCGTAGACGGCGAGCTCGGCGGCGACCGCGTCCCGGCCGCCGGGCAGCCGCAGCGCCACCACGTCCCCGACGCCGAGGCCCGCCTCGGTGAACAGGGCCGCGATACGGCGTACTTCGGCGTCCAGACCCGCGTAGTCCAGGCCGCCGCCGGCCGCTTCGCCGCTCTCCACAAGCGCCTGCCGTCCCGGGTGGCGGCGCACCCGCTCATGGAACAGGGCGTAGAGGTCGCGGTCCGGGCACAGCCCCTGCCCGGTCCAGGCCCGGCGCTGGGCGAGGGGCACGCGGTCGGGAACGGCCACCCCCGCCCGCGAGATCCACACACCGTCCCCGCGGGCGTCGGGCCCGCCCGGGAATCCGGTCCGCGCCGCACGGTCCGGGCCCGGGGCGGTCACCGGCCCACGGGGGAGCACGGCGGTCACGGGGGCGGCCTTCCCCGCCGGGCCCGTCACGCGAACGTCCAGGGGGCGCGCACCGTCGCGCACCCGCCCGGCGGGGCCGGGGCGACGGCGTGCCGGAAGGCGGGGTCGGCGGGGAGGGCGGCCAGGTCGGTGCGGACCTCGGTGGCGTCGAGCCCGGCCGAACGCAGCCGGTCCCGCCACTCCCGGCCGGTGCGGCGGCCGAAGCGGGCGGCGACCGCCTCCGGGCCGGCGTGGGGCACCCCGGCGATCCGGGCCAGCGCGGACACGTCGGCGCGGGCCCGCTCACCCAGATACAGCCGGCCGTCGGCCGTGCGCAACGGCAGTTCGAGCGGCGACCACCCCGGGCGGCGGACGGCGGGACGCGGCACCAGGGCGGCGGCGGAGAGCAGCGAGGTCTCGGCCCGGACACCGCACCCGGTACGGGCCCGCCGCAGCAGCCCGGCCACGACCGCCTGGGCGCAGACGAGCCCGCCGAGGACGTCGGTGAGCGTCATGAGCGAGGGCGCGGGCGGCTCGCCGGCCGGACGCAGGGCCGCGGCCAGCCCACCGCGGACCTGGGCGAGATAGTCGGTGCCGATCGGGGCGCGCCCGGCCGGATAGGCGTCCCCGAAACCGGAGGCGCTCGCGTGCACCAGGTCCGGCCGCACCCGCCACAGCCCCTCGGCGTCGAGGCCGAGGCGCGCGTCGCGTCCGGGCGCCCAGTTGTGCACGAACGCGTCGGCGCCCGCGACGAGTTCGCGCACCGCGGCACGGCCGGCGGGGGTGCGCGGATCGGCCTCGACGACCGGCTTGCCCGCGTTGAGCGCCGCGTAACGGGCGGAACAGCCGCCCGCCAGCGGCGCCAGCCCCCGCATCGGGTCGCCGCCCGGGGGCTCCACCCGTACGACCTCCGCGCCCAGCAGCCGCAGGACGTGCCCGGCGAGCGGCCCCTGGACCCGCCGGGTGCACTCGACGACCCGCAGACCCGCGAGCGGCAGCGCGCCCGGGAACAGGGGACCGCCGCCCGGATCGGGAACGCGCGGACCACCCGGGCCGGGAACGTGCCCCCCGCCCGGCCCCGGGGTGAGCCGCACCGGTTCCGGCAGCCCGGCCGGCGCCGGATCGTCGGACAGCTCGACCAGGCTGACCCCGCCGGCCGCCGCGGCCGTGCGCAGGGCGGCGAGCGGAGTCGCACGGGCGGCGTCCCGCAACGCGTCCGGCAGCGGGCAGACGGCGGTCGCGAACCGCTGCTGGAACGGCGCCCAGCCGCGCCCCGCCACCCGCGCGGCGACCCCGAGCCGCGCCCAGAAGACCCGCCACGCCTCGGGGTCGAGGGTCTCCACCTCGAAGGCCGCGCCCTCCGCCGACACCAGCGTCGCACCGCCGGCGACCGCGCCGGACGGTCGCGGGCGGGCGGACTCGTCCGGCGGCGCGGTGGCCTCGGCGAGGTACTGGCAGACCGCGAGCAGCGCGCCCTGCGCGGCGGAGGTCCGCACCTCGCGCAGCTCCAGCCCCCGGTGCCGGGCCAGCAGCACGGCGGTCGCGCCCTGCGCGGCCAGCACCCCGGCCGCGGTGGCCGCGTACTCCACGGCGAGCGGAAGCGGTCCGCCGCCCGCCCTGCCGTGGACGTGCATGATCCCGCAGGCGGCCTGGACGGCGCCCTCCCCGTCGAGGGCTTCGGCCACGGGCCCGGCCCAGTCGGTCGTGCGGCGCACCGCGGACCGCCCGGTGTCCCCGGCGGTGCGGCGCAGCAGCCGCGCCGCCACCTCCTCGGCGACGACGGGCGGGGCGGCGGGAACGGAGGCGGGCACGGGGAGGCTGACGGCGGTGCTCATCGGGTGGCGCCCCCGGGCTTCCGGCCCTGGACCGAGTACAGGACGCTGGAGGCCGCGCGGAAGCCCGGATCGGTCATGAGCGCGCGCACCCGGTCGAGTTGACGTGCCGTCAGTCCCTGGGCCAGGAGCCGCTCGCGCAGATGGCCGGTGTGGTGCAGCTGGAGCTGGAGGCTGGCCGAACCGGCGTGCCGCACCTCGATGTGCGGATGCACGTCGACCGCCACCAGCCCGGCGTCCCGCAGCGCCCCGGGGACCCGCCGCCCCCAGTGCGGGTCGCCGCCGGCGGCGCGCAGAGCTGCCGACTTGGCGGCGAGGAACGCCGTGTAGACCCGCTCGGCCTCCGAATCGGGGGCCAGCAGCGGGGGTTCGTACGAGGTGTCGAACTCGTCGATCTGGAGCACCCCGCCGGGTCGCAGCGCGCGGACCAGCCGGGCGAGCACCTCGTGCCGTTCCGGCAGGTGCTGGAGGACCAGACGGGCCACCACGAGGTCGTAGCGGTTCTCGGGGAGCGGGTCCCGCACGATGTCGTGGGCGCGCACCTCCAGATGCGGGGCGGGGGCGATGTGGCGGGGGTCGAGATCGGTGGCGAGCACCGAGCCGCCGGGGCCGACGCGCCCGGCGAGCCAGCGGGCGACGCTGCCGCCGCCGGCGCCGACCTCCAGGCAGTGCCAGCCCGGGCCGACACCCGTGGAGGCGAGCCGGGGCAGGGTCACGGGATCGTAGGCGGCGGCGAGGCAGCGGTGCTGTTCGGTGCTGTGCGGGGTGGCGTTGTCGAAGGCGTACCCGGGGGCGGACCCGGCGCGGTCCGGGGCGGTCCGGGCGTCCCCGGGGGCCGGTGGGACGTGTTCCCGTTCGGTCGGGGCGGGTCCCGGAGCGGGGCGGGCGGCCGTCGGCTGCGGCACGGTGATTCCTCCGATGGGTCGAGGGGCTGAGGGGCGAAGGGGAGGGGCGACGGACTGAGGGCGTCGGACCCGGCCCCGCGGTGGCGGCGGGACCTGCCGACGCCGGGGCATGAGGGCGCCGGGGCGTGCGGGGCCCGCGACGCCGTGCGCGTGACGGGTGGTCAGGTCCAGCGGCCGGTGCCGCAGGTGCCGGAGTCCCCGGTGAGCCGTTGCAGCAGGACGGCGCGCCGCACCTTCCCGGTCCCGGTGCGCGGCACCTCGTCCCAGGTGAGCACGGTGGGCTCGGCGAGCGGCGGGAGCCCGGCCGCGGCGGTCTTCCAGCGCACCGGATCGAGGTACCCGTCCGGAGTGACGACGACGGGCAGCGGGTCCCCGCCGTCCGGGCGGCCGAGGACGACGCACTCCAGCGCCTCGGGAAGCCGTTCCTCCAGCTCGTCCTCGGTCTCCAGGCAGCTGAACCGGCCGGGGCTGTCGACCTCGCGGTCGAGCAGCCGGACGCTGCCGTCGCGGCGCAGCAGCCCGACGTCGCCGGTGTTCCACCAGCCCTGGTGGTGCTTGCCGGCCCAGCGGCTCTCCTCCCCGACGTAGCCGAGGGCGAGGGCGGCGGTCCGGGCCTGGAGGAGCCCGGTCCGGCCGCGCGGCAGCGGCAGCTGGGTGCGCGGGTCGACGACGCGCAGCCGGGTCTTGACGGGGATGGGGCGGCCGAGATCGCGGGCGGTGGCGCGGCGGCCGTCGCCCGGGGACCGGCGGGTGTGGAACCGGAAGGTGAGCGGGCCGGTCTCGGTCTGGCCCCAGCCCTGCATCCACACCGGGTTCCGGCGCGCGCTGGCCCGCAGATAGGCGCGGATCGTCGGCGGGTGCACGGCGTCATAGGTGCTGATGTAGAGCCGGACCCGCCGGAAGGCGTTGTCGAGGCGGTCGGTGAGCCGCTGGAGGCGCACATAGGTGCTGGGCAGGGCCTCGACGATGGTGGGCGGATGGGTGCGCAGCAACGGGTCGGCGTTGTCCGGGTCGGGCCCGGAGAGCAGGACCACGGCCCGGGGGGCCCGCGCGAAGGCGACGCCCGTCCAGCAGAAGGTGCGCCCGTGCGCGTACGAACCGGCGTGGAGCAGGGTGTCGTCCCGGCGCACCCCGATGCCCGGATAGGGGACGGCCTCGAAACGGGCGAGCTTGCGGATGATCGTGCGCGTGGAATGCACGACGAGCTTCGGCACCCCGGTGGTGCCGGAGGTGTGGTTGATGACCAGGGGTTCGTCGTCATGGCGGCGATGGTGCACCCGGGGCCCCGGAACGACTTCGTCCAGCGGCACGGCGCCCGGCGCGGCCCCTCCCGTGGGCAGCGCGTCCGGGCCGGCCCCGTCCACGGTGACGGTGGTACCGGCCAGGGCGGCGAGATCGGCCCCGCCGGCCCGGCAGCGCTCCAGCAGGGCGGCGGAGGTGACGAGCACGGCGGGTTCGAGCCGGGCGAGCAGGGCGGCCAGGACCGGCGGGTCGAGCTGCCCGGAGAGCTGGGCGGGCACCGCCCCGGCGCGTACCGCCGCGCAGGCGAGCAGGTCGTAGTCCCAGTGGTTCTCCTTGACGACGGCCACGCGTTCGCCGGGGCGCGCCCCGGCGGCGGCCAGTCGCGCGGCGGTGGTGGCGACCAGCTCCGCGAGGCCGGGGACGATCCAGCGGGTGCCGCCGCCGGGGGCGAGGTCGAAGGGCCGGTCGAGGTGGACGACGGTGGTGTGGCCGCGGTCCGCGGCCTCGTCGAAGAGCACTCCCATGTCGTGCGGTTTCACCGGGCCGCCTCCAACCGCCGGGCGGGGCGCGGCAATCGGGCGCCGAGACGGCTGAGGACGCGGGCCGCGGCGAGGGAGCCGGAACGCACCGCCCCTTCGGAGGCCGGCCGCAGCATGACCCAGTCGCCCGCGTACTCGACGGGGCCCGCGGGCCGGTGCAGGAAGCGGTCGCGCAGGTGCAGGGCGCGCGGGGTGGCCTCGGGCAGGGCGTGCGGGAAGGCGTGCACGAAGCTGTGGAGAGTGGCCCGGCCCAGCCCTGGCACATAGCGCTCGGCGGCGGCGATCAGCCGGGACTTCGTCTCCTCCTCCGGGCACTCGCCCGGACCGGGCGCGGTCCCCGGGGCGGCCATGAGGGTGAGCAGGCCCCGGCCGTGCGGGGCGCGCCCGGGGTGTTTGACGTGGTCGGCGATGACGGCGGACAGGACGTCCTCCTCGACGGCGGGGGTGAGCAGGAGGTAGAGGGGCCGGCCGCCCGCCGTGGGCGCGAGGGGCCGGTCCAGCAGGCAGCTGACCTTGAGGGCCGAGCTGAAGGTGCAGGCCCCGAGGAACCCGGCCTCCTCCGGCGGCGCCCCGGGCCGCAGCGCGGCGGCGACCGGGGCCGGTACGGCGAGGACGGCGGCCCGCGCGGTCACCTCGCCGTCGTCCAGGCGCAGCCGGGCCCCGTCCCCGGCCGCGACGACCTCGCGGACGGCACGGCCGGTCTCGACGTCCACGGTGGCGGCGAGCCGCCGGGCCAGCAGATCCATGCCGTCCCGGTAGGTCCGCCAGCCGGAGGGCGGGCCGACCTCGGCGAGGAGGCTCAGCATCGGGGCGGCGGCGGAGCGGGCGGTGTCCCAGCCGAAGCAGCAGCCGGCGAGCGGCTGGAGCAGATAGTCGTGCAGGTCGGGGTGGTAGCGCCCGGCCAGGGCGCGCACGGTGGCGGCCCCGGCGGGAGTGTGCCGCGGCCGGTCGCCGTCGTAGCGGCGGCGGTCGCGGGCGATCCGGGCCAGCAGCCGGGCGAGGTCGAGCCGGGCGGCCGGGCCGAGCCCGGCGCCGCCGCCGAGGAGCGCCCCGGGCCCGCCCACCCCGGGCCTGGGACGGCCGTCGCGCCACACGGCGACGCCGCCGCCGATCCGGGGCGCCTCGTCGCGGCGCACGCCGAGCCGGCCGAGGAGCTCCCAGGTGGCGCGGTAGCCCTGCGAGGGGATCTGCTCGGCGCCCTGGTCGACGGTCCAGCCCGCGTGCCGGAAGCTGCGCATCCGGCCGCCGACCTCGCGGTGGCTCTCGTAGACGCGCACGTCCAGTCCGGCGCGGCGCAGTTCATGGGCGGCGGTGAGCCCGGCGGGACCCGCGCCGACGACGGCCACGTCGAGGTCGGGGGAGGCGGACGGGCTCATGCGGCACCCGCCCCGACGAGGAGGTTCGTCACCACGAGGAGCACGACGCCCAGCCGGTGCACCCGGAAGCCGATCCGCCGCGCGGCCATGATGTTCCCGGCGCGGAAGCCGGTGAGGTACTGCCGCAGCCGCAGGCAGCCGGCCGGGAGCATGATCAGCGCGAACCACCAGGGGGCGAGCCCGGTCGCCGACGCGATGACGCCGAGCAGATACTCGGCGGCGGACAGGGCGCCGATGAAGAGGGCGTTGCCGCGCGGGGAGACCAGGACCGCGACCGTGGGCCGCCCGACGGCGCGGTCGCCCTCGATGTCGTTGGTGTTGGAGTACACCCCGAACATGAGCGGCCCGAAGCCGAACAGCACGCCCTGAACGAACAGGAAGCCGCTGAACTCCCCGGTGAGCAGCCCGTACTGGGCGATGACGAGCACGAGCCCCAGCGCGGCGAGGAACGCCTCCTGGAACCCGTGGTAACTGATCTTGAGCCCGTAGGAGTACTGGAGGGAGACGACGTAGAGCAGGCCCAGCAGGATCAGCGCCCAGAGCGGGCGGTGCGGGGCGAGGGCGGCGGTGAGCGCCCAGACGGCCGCCCCGGCCGCCGCGCAGACCCAGGCGAAGCGGAGTGCCTCGCGCTCGCTGAGGGTGCCGGCGACGAGGGGCTTGCGGAGCTTGTTGCGGAGCGGGTTGTCGGGGCCGTAGTTGGCGAGGTCGCTGCCGTCCCGGAAGCCGGTCACGTCGTCCAGCGCCACCATCGCCATGATGACCAGCACCTGCCCGAGCAGGAAGAGGACGAGGGCGGTGACGGTCCGCCGGTCGAGCGCGGAGAGCGGCAGCAGGACGGCGGCCAGGACCACCGGGGTGCTCAGGTAGTAGTCGAAGACGTCGAGCTTGCCCAGCCTGCGGTAGCTGCTCAGCTTGCTCTCCGGCCGGGGCGCGGCGGATGCCGCCGGGGCGCCGGCCGTGGCGCTCTGTGTCATGGTTCTCGGTCTTTCGTGTCGTCCGTCGGGGACCGTGCGACGACGGAGGGGCGGTGTGGGGTGGGGTGGGTACGGGCCCGGGGGCGCGGCCGCCGGCCCGTACCGGACGGGCGGGGCGCGGCCGGGCCCGTCGGGCTCAGCGCCCGGCCGCGAAGGCGCACACGCCGTCCGCGACGCGTTCCACCTCGGCGTCGCTCAGCAGGTGGTGCACCGGCAGCGAGAGCGCGCGGGCGGCGGCGGCCCCGGCCCGGGGCCACGCCTCGCCCGGCGTCGCGTACGGGGCGAAGGCGGGCTGCTCGGGCAGCGGCAGCGGGTAGTAGACATGGGTGTCGACGCCGGCGCGGTCGAGGTGGGCGCGGAGCGCGTCCCGTTCCTCGGCGAGCAGGGTGTAGACGTAGTAGCAGCGGCCGTCGCGGCCCGCCGGGGGCGGAACGATTCCCCGCCCGGCCAGCGGCGCGAAGCGCTCGGTGTAGTAGGCGGCGATCCGGGCGCGCCGTTCGAGACGGTCGGGGAGCCCGGCGAAGCGGTGCAGCTGGAAGGCGGCCTGGATCTCGTCGAACCGGCTGTTGCGGCCCACGAGGTGGTGCACGAAGCGCTGCCGTCCGTCCTGGCCGTGGTTGCGAAGCATCCGCACCCGGTCGGCCAGCCGCGGATCGCGGGTGACGACGGCGCCGCCTTCGCCCGGCATCCCGCAGGACTTCACCTGGACGAAGGAGAAGACCCCGGCGTCGCCCCACAGTCCCGCCGGGGTGGAGCCGAGGACGGCGCCCTGGGCGACGGCCGAGTCCTCCACCAGCCGCAGTCCGTGGTGCCGGGCGAGGTCGGCGAAGCGGGGCATGTCGGCCATCACGGAGAACATGTGGGCCGGCATCAGCGCGGCGGTCCGGGGCCCGATGCGGCGTTCCGCGTCGTCCGGGTCGACGACCATGGTGTGCGGGTCGACGTCCGCGAAGACCGGGGTGGCGCCGACGTTGACGACGGACGCGGCCAGCGGGGCGCAGCCGTAGGCCGGGACCACCACCTCGTCCCCGGGCCCCACCTCCATGGCGGTGAGGACGAGCTCCAGCGCGGAGGTGCCGCTGCCGCAGAGCACCACGTCGGACGCGCCGAGCGAGTCGCGCAGCACCCGCTCGAACTCGGCGGTGCGGGAGCCGAGGATGAAGCGCTGGGAGGGGTCGAGGGCCACCTCGCGGACGAGCGCGATGAGTTCGTCCCGGTCGGCCTCGAAGAGCCGCCGGGGGAAGAAGGGGACGCGGCCGTCGGTACGCGGGGCGGCGCCCTTGCCGTCGGGACGGGGGGCGGGGGAGGGCGCCGCGGTGGCGGCGGGCGCCGCGGGGAAGGGCGGGGCGCCCGGGGTGTTCGGGGCCTGTGAGACGCCGGAGATTCGCGAGACGCCGGAGACGAGTGAGGAACCCGAGCCGCCCGCGGCCTGCGAGGCGGCCGCGACGCGCGGGATTCCCGGCGCGTGCGCACCCCGCCCCGCGTAGAACCCGGCGACCGCCTCGCAGACCCGGTCGACCTCCTCGAAGCCCAGGTCCGGGTGGAGCGGCAGCGCCACGGCCCGTTCGGCGGCGGCCTCCGCGTGCGGGAAGGCCCGGTCCCGGCAGGCCAGTCCGGCGAAGGCCGGCTGACGCGGCAGGGGCACCGGGTAGTAGACCTCGGTCCCGATCCCGTGGCGGTCGAGGTGGGCGACGAGGGCGTCCCGCCGTTCGGCCTCGATCAGATAGACGTAGAAGACGTCGCGGTCGCCGCGGTCGGGCCGGGCGGTGGACCGGGGCAGCCGCAGCACGCCCGGGACGTCGCGCAGCCGCTCGGTGTAGCGGGCCGCCAGGGCGGCGCGGCGGGCGATGTCCTCCTCCAGCGTGGTCGCCTTGGCCAGCAGGACGGCGGCCTGCACATCGTCCATCTTGCTGTTCGCCCCGGGCCGGCTGCTGCGGGTGGCGATCGCCGGGAAGTCGTCGAGGGTGCGACCGGCGCGGCCGTGATGGCGTAACGCGTCGACGGCGTGGGCGAGTTCGGGGTCGTCGGTGAGAACGGCCCCGGCGTCGCCGAGGGCGCCGAGGGTCTTGCTGGGGAAGAAGGAGAGCACCCCGCCCGCCCCGAACAGCCCGGCGTGCCGGCCGCCCCGGCGCATCCCGATCGCCTCGGCGCTGTCCTCCACGACCGTCAGCCGGTGCGCCCGCGCCACCTCGCAGATCGCCGCCATGTCCGCCATCCCGTGGAAGAGATGGACGGGCATCACGAAGCGGGAGGCGGGCGTGACCGCCTCGGCCAGGGCCCCGGGATCCATGGCGTAGGTCTCGGGATCGATGTCGACGAAGCGGGGCACACCGCCGGCCAGCGCCACCGAGGAGGCGGTCGCGAAGAACGAGTAGGCCGGCACCAGCACCTCGTCGCCGGGGCGCAGCCCGCAGGCGCGCAGCAGCAGCACCAGCGCGTCCGTGCCGCTGTTCACCGCGATCGCGTACCGCGCCCCGGTGCGGGCGGCGAGCGCCTCCTCCCATTCCGCGACCTGGGCCCCGTGGGAGAACTTCCCGCTGTCGAACACGCGCTGGAGATTCCGTTCGACCAATGGCCACAGCCGTGCGAATCCCTTCGCCTGGGAGAAGAACGGGACGGGTGGCGAGGGCGCCCCGGGATCCGGATCGCCTCCCGAATTCCCTTTCCTCGCAAGGCTGTTGATCTCTGCTTCGGCCCCCACCCTGACACCCTTCCCGGTCTGCGGTGCGCGTGGGATCAGGGTGGCCGAAGAGAAACCCGGCCCGGTAGCGGAAACCTTCCGCTTCACCCTTTGCGGTGTTCATTTCCGGCTCGGCTTGACGTCGGCGTCGCGGTGCCGAAAGGGTCCGTGGGGAAGCGGGCCGGGAGACCGGAGCGTTCCGCCCGGCGTCGGCGGCCCCTCGCTCCCGGGTACCCGCACGGAGCGCTCCCCCGTACCCGTGCGGAGTGCTCCTCCGTGCCGTGCCCGTGCGGCGCGACGCGCCCGTTCCCCGCCCGTCCACCACGCATGACGCGGATCCCGGCGCGCGCCGTTCCGCGTCGTCGCGACCGCCGTCCCTCCTCCGTGAAGGAGCCACCTTGTTACAACCCCTGGTCATAGGGCTCGGCCGCTCGGGAGCCGGACTGCATCTCCGGGCGCTGCGGAACCTGGCGCGGTCCCGGCAGGTCCGGCTGGCCCCGGTGATCGGCTGCGACCCGCGGCCCGACCTCGCGCGCGACCTCTCGGGCGTGGTCCTCACCACCTCCCCCCGGCAGGCCCTGGGCCGGGTGAGCGACCCGAGGACGACCGTCGCCCATGTCTGCACCCCGCCGCACGGCCGGCTGCCGCTGCTGCGGGAACTGGCGGAGCACGGGGTGACCCGTCTGCTGATCGAGAAGCCGCTCGCCACCACCCGGGACGAACTGACCGCCCTGCTGAGGCTGCGCGAGCGGGCCGGACTCGGCATCATGGCCGTCACCCACTGGCTGGACGCCGAACTCACCTACCGGATGCGGCGGTTGGTGACGGAACAGCCCTACGGGCCGCTGCGGCGGCTCACCGTCGACCAGGACAAGCCGCGGTTCACGCGCTCCCTCGCCTCGGACTCCCACCGCACCGCCCTGGAGGTGGAGGTCCCGCACGCCCTCGCCCTCGCCGTGCACCTCTGCGGCCCGGCCCGGGTCGTGCGCGCCTCCTGCGCCGAACTGCGGACCGACCGGGAGAGACGCCCGCGGCTGGGCGGGGCGTTCGTGGAACTGGAACACACCGACGGGGTCCGCACGACCCTGCGCTCGGACCTCACCTCGCCCGTCCGCCGCCGCAGCGTGGAACTGGAGTTCCGGGACGCCACCGTCGTCGCGCACTACCCGGTGGGCGAGGACGACGACCACGCCCGGCTCCAACTCCCCGGCCGGCCGGCCCAGATCTTCCGGGACGACGCCCTGCTCGCCTTCTTCCAGGCCGCCTACCGGGACTTCGCCGGCGGCTCACCGCACGGCCGCTTCACCACCACGGCGGAGGCGGCCCGCCTGGTCTGCGAGGCGAAGGCCCTGCTGTGACCGACCACTCCGCCACCCCGCCCGTCCCTGCCCCCGGTCCCGCGGACCCCTCGGCGTCCGCGTCTCCCTCGGCGTCCGCGTCTTCCGCGGCCGTGCCGCCCGGGCCGTCGGCGCCCCCGGTGCTGGCCGGTCTCACCGACGAGGCCGCCGCGAGCGCGGACGGCCAGCTCGCCGCCGTACGGGCGCTCGGCTGGACCGCGCTCGAACTCCGCTCCGTCGAGGGCGTCCCCCTGGCCGACCTGCCCCGCGACGAGGTCCGCGCCCTGGCCCGCCGCCTCGCCGCCGAGGACGTCCGGGTGGTCTGCCTCGCCTCCCGCATCGGCAACTGGGCCCGCCCCGTCACCGCCGACTTCGCCCAGGACCTCGACGAACTGCGCGTCCTGGAAGAGTACGCGTCCCTCCTGGACTGCCGCCGCGTCCGCGTGATGTCGTACCCCAACGACGGCCTGCCCGAGGCGGAATGGGGGCGCAGGGCCGTCGACCGGCTGCACCGCCTCACGGACCGTGCCGAGGCCGCCGGACTCACCCTGCTCCACGAGAACTGCGCCGGCTGGGCGGGCGCCGACGCCGGACGCGCCCTGCGCCTCCTGACGGAGGTGGGCAGCCCCGCCCTGCGCCTGCTCTTCGACATCGGCAACGGCGTCCCGTACGGCTACCGAGCCCCGGAACTGCTGCGCCCGCTCCTGCCGTTCGTGGACCACGTGCACGTCAAGGACGCGGTGCGCGACGCGGCGGGCGGAACCGCCTACACGCTGCCCGGCGACGGCGAGGCCGAGGTCCGCACCTGCCTGCGCCTGCTGGCGGAGGCCGGATACGGCGGCGCGTACTCCATCGAACCCCATCTCTCCGTGCGCCCGCACGAGGGCCTGGCACGGCCGGGCGAGGGGGCGGCGGAGCTCTTCGTCCGGGCCGGCCGCCGCCTGGCCGGACTGCTCGCCGCCCCGGCGGACGACAAACCGCGCGGAGGCACCCCATGACCGCGCCCCTGCTGCGCGCGAGCGACCACGCACTCCTGCTGCGCCTGCTGGAACTGCCCACGGCCGGCCCGCTGGAGGGCGGCGCCGACGGCGGCCGGGGCCTGCGCACCGCCCAGGAGCTCTACGCCGGGGCCGCCTCGGCGTGCGGGCTGCGGGTAGTGCGGCACGCCCCCGCCGAGCCGTACTGGCTGGAGCGCCCCGGCGTCCCCGCCACGGTGCGGGAGGCGGCCCGTGCCGACCCCGGCTTCCTCGCCGCCCAGCCCAGCCTGCTGCTGCGCCGCGGGCCCCGGCTGCCGCCCGCCCGGACCGTCATGTTCAACGTGCACCTCGACACCGTGGCCGGCGCCGAACCGGTCCGCTTCGACGGCCGTCGCGTCCACGGCCGGGGAGCCGTGGACGCCAAGGGCCCCGCCGTGGCCCTGCTGGCCGGGATCCGGGCCGCGGCCGCCCGGCACCCGGGGATCGGCCGGGACGTCGCCGTCCTGGTGCAGGCCGTGGCGGGCGAGGAGGGCGGCGCGATGGGCGTCTACGGCACCCGCCCGCTGATCGCGGCCGGCCACCACGGACGGCTCAACGTCTTCTGCGAGCCCACCGGGCTGCGCGCCCTGCCCCGCGCGACCGCCGCCATGACGGCCCGGATCACGGTCGAGGGCGACGACGCCGTCGACGACCGGCCCGAGGCCGGGCACAACGCCACCGTCCTGCTCGGCCACCTCGCCCAGCACCTGGCCCACCGTCTCGACGGCGCCGTCCCCGGCACCGGAGTCTGTGTCGCCGGGCTGCACACCGGGGACCGCCACAACCGCGTCTACGGCCGGGGCGCCCTGCTCCTCAACCTCTCCTACGGCGCCGGACCCGACGGCGCGCGGCTCCACGACGCCGTCACCGACGCCCTGGACACCGGCCTGGCCGCGTTCGCCCGGCGCTTCGGCGCCACCCGCGCGTTCGCGCGCACCGCCGGGGACGCGGCCCGGATCGTCCGGCTGAGCTGGGACAAGCGCGACCTGCCGGCCCTGCGCGGCGGCGAGCCGTGGGGCGAGGCGCTGCTGAGCGCGGCCGGAGCCCTCCCCGCACCCGCCGACGACCCCGGCTTCACCTGCGACGCGATCTGGGCGAGCGGGCTGCCCGGGGCCCACACCGCGGTCCTCGGGCCCGGCTCGCTGGAGGCCAACCACGCGCACGCGCAAGGGGAGTTCATCGACCTCGACGACCTGGAGCGCTTCGCCCGGATCGTCGCCCGCCTCCTGGTCGCGTTCGCCACGAACGCCGCCGACGGAGCCGCCGGGAACCCTGCCGGGAACGCCGCCGAGGAGCCCGCCGCGACCCCCGCAGGGGGCACCGCGGGGAGCGCCGCCGCGGACTTCGCCGGGAGCCGCGCCGGAGTCCCCGCCGAAGGCGACGCTCCCGAGCCCGTGGCGGGGCGCGCGGGCGGGCCGGCCCCACCGTCCGGGGACCTGCCCCCACCATCCGTCCCCGTCCAGGGGAGCTTCCCACCGAAAGGCGGTACCACCGCGTGACCACCACCGTCCGACCGGCCGCGGCGCCCCCGGTCGTCGTCGCCCACGAACGGCTGCTCGACGCCCTCACCGGGCTCTTCGCCGGCCACGGCATGCCCGCCGTCCGCGCCAGGACCGCCGCGGAGGCGCTCTGCCACGGCGAGTTGAGCGGCTTCCCCTCGCACGGGCTGTTCAACCTCGCCCGGCTCTACCTGCCCTTGCTGGAGTCCGGACGGTGCGACCCGCGCGCCGAGCCGGTCACCCTGACCGATCTCGGCGCCTGCGCCGTCGTCGACCACCGGCGCGCCCTCGGACTGTGGGCGGCCGCCGAGGCGATGGACGACGCCGTGGCACGGGCCCGGCGGCACGGCATCGGGCTCGTCGCCGTGCGCGGCGGCACCCACTTCGGGTGCGCCGGCTTCCACGCGGGCCGCGCCGCCGCGGCCGGGATGGTGGGCCTCGTGGCCAGCAACTGCGGCGGCCAGCGGCTCGTTCCGGCCCCGCGCGGGGCGCTGCCGCTGCTGGGCACCAACCCCCTCGCGGTGGCCGCGCCCGCCCTCCCCGGCCGCCCCTTCGTCCTCGACATGAGCACCACGGCGGTGCCCACCGGACGACTCCGCCTGGCCGCGCGGCACGCGGAGCCGGTGCCGCCCGGATGGCTGGAGGACGAGCACGGCACGCCCGTCACCGACCCCGGCGCCTACGACCGGGGCGAGGCCCGGCTGCGCTGGCTCGGCGGCGACCCGGAGACCGGGGCGTACAAGGGATTCGGCCTCGCCCTGGCCGTCGAGGTGCTCGCCGCCGGGCTCTCCGGAAGCGCCACCGGCCCCACCCCGCAGGCCCTGACGGACGGCGACGACGCCCGGGGGACGGACGACGGCATCGGCTTCCTGCTGCTCGCCGTCGATCCCGGACGGCTCCGCCCCGGGGACGGCTTCGCGGACACGATGCGGGAACTCTTCGGCACCGTCAACGCCAGCCCGCCGGTCCCCGGAACGGACGAGGCGGTGCGCTACCCGGGCTGGCGGGAGGCCGAACGGGCGCTCCACCGGCGGCGCGACGGCGTGCCGCTGCCCGCCTGGCTGCACGAAGAGCTGACCGGACTGGGCCTGTTCGGCGCCCAGGAGCCCCCGCCCGGCCCGGGGGAGTCCTCGCCCGGCGCGTCCCACGGCCCCGGCGCCTCGTACGGTCCCGGCGCGTCGCCGGCCCGCGAGCGGGGAGCCGAGGACGCGGGGGGCGAGCGCCCGTGACCGCTCCCCGCGCGGCCCTCGGGGTGATCGGCCTCGGCGCCATCTCCCGCTACTACCTGGCCGCCCTGGAACACTCCCCGCACTGGCGGCTCGCCGCCGTCTGCGACGCCCGCCCCGAGGTGCTGCGTCGGCACGGCGAGGGGACGCCCCGCTGGACCGACGCCGCCGCGATGCTGCGGGAGACCGCCCTCGACGGGGTGGTGGTCGCCGTCCCGAACGACGCCCACGCCGAGGTGTGCCGGGCGGCTCTCACCGCCGGGGTGCCCGTCTGCGTCGAGAAGCCGCTCGCCCTGACGGCCGGGCAGGGGCGTGAACTCGCCGCGCTGGCGGCCGAGTCGGGCGTCCCCCTGCTCACCGCCTTCCACCGCCGCCACAACGACGCCTTCCTGGCCCTGCGCGAGGCGGTCTCCGCGGCCGCCTCTCCCGTGCGCACGGTCCGGGTGCGCTACCTGGAACGCATCGAGGAACACACCGCCGGCGAGTCCTGGTACCTGGAGCCCGAGCGGTGCGGGGGCGGCTGCGTGGCGGACAACGGGCCCAACGCCTTCGACCTGGTACGCCAACTGCTCGGCGACGTCGCCCTGACCCACTCGCTCGTCGGCCGGGACGCCGCCGGCACGGACCGCACGGCCCATCTGCGGCTGCGGGCGGCCGACGGCGCCGAGGCGGAGGTGCTGCTCGACTGGTCGTACCCGGGGGAGGCGAAGGACGTCACCGTGACCCTCGCGGACGGGCGCGCGCTCCACGCCGATCTGCTCGCCGGCCACCAGGGATTCAAGGGCTCGCTGTGGCACGAGTACGAGCGGATCCTCGCGGAGTTCGCCGCCCTCCGCGCCGGGGCCGGCGACCAGGGGACGGCGGACGCCGGCCGGGGAGCGGGCACCAGCGGATGCGGGAGCACCGCCGGGGACGGCGCCGCGGGCGGGCTCGCCTGCCTGGAACTGGTGGCCGAGGCCTACGCGCGCGAGGCGGCGGGGCGGTGCCCGGCGGGCCTGCCGGGGGACCCGCCGCCCGGCGGACGGGCACCCGCCCCCGGCTCCAGCGCCCGGTGTGTCCGGGAGGCGCGGTGAGCGGGGACGCCGTCGAGGACGGGGCCAAGCGGGCGGTGCGCGCCACCCTGGTCAAGGTGCTGCTGCACCGCCGCACCGACCGGGGCATGAGCCTGCTGGAGTGGGCCAGCCGTTGTGTGCGCGCCGGGGAGGTGCACGAGCTGGTGGTGACGGACCAGTGGGACCCGGTCGCGGGGGCCAGGATCGACCGGGTCGGCTTCCTCGGATTCGCCGAGATGGAGTGCGGCGGGGTGGTGGACCGCGGCGACATCCTGCGGATCGGGGACACCGAGGTGGGGCCGGTGCTCGGCTTCGACGGCTGCCACTTCCCGAACCACTACAACATCCTGGTCCACAACCCCCTGCTGCTGACCGGGGGTTCGCTCGCCCTGCGGCCCGAGTCGCCGGTCGTCTTCGGGCCCCGGCCGACGGCCGGGCAGCCCGCCCCCGCGGCGCGGCCGCCGACCGCGAAGGGCTGAGCGGGACGCGCCGGGGCCGTGGGCGGGCGGG